>CANRBG010000001.1 GCA_947628805.1 uncultured Oscillospiraceae bacterium
ACTCAACCTTAACACAGGCTATCCCTATTCGCTATCTTTTTCTTCTCCTGTCACTCATCATTGTAACTCCTACACCTTCCGTTTTTTGTTGATTTTACTTCCCTTTTCTGGCAATGTCAATTATAATAAGGCTGTGGAAAGGGGGAGAGAAGCCGTGCATATTCCGTCCGCGCCCACGGTGGAGCTGGATATCCTGACCTTTGCCGAGGCCCTGGCCCGGTCCGGCCGGACCGGGGGCTATGACCCGGAGAAGTGGCTATATGTGCCGGACTTTTACGCCGACTACCGGTACATACTGGGCACCCGGGGCTTGCGGCCCCTCATCTGCATCGGCATCAACCCCTCCACCGCCGCCCCGGACGATCTGGACAACACCCTCAAAAGCGTGGAGCGTATCGCCCTGGGCAACGGCTTTGACAGCTTCATCATGTTCAACGTCTACGCCCAGCGGGCCACCAGACCGGAGGATATGGAGCGGCAGATGAACCCCCTGCTGCACCGGGAGAACATGGCGGCGTTCGAGTATGTGCTTTCCCACGCCGGACCGGCCCCGGCGGTGTGGGCCGCCTGGGGGAACATCATCGAGAGCCGGGGGTATCTGAAAGCGTGTCTGCTGGATATGCTGGACATCGGCCGCCGGTACGGGGCCCGCTGGTACACCGCCGGGGCCCGGTCCAGGAAGGGTCATCCCCACCACCCGCTGTATTTGAAAAAGGACAGCGGTCTGGACGATTTCGACCCGGCGGATTATATCGAAAACTGTCTGTAAGGAGTGATACGCGATGGCGGAGTGGTCTGAATACTTTACCTGGCGGGGGGACCTGACCTTTGACCGGGACCCCCTTAACGAGGTGGACAGCGTGATCCTGGCCCGGTTTTCTTACATACCTTTCGAGTTTTTCACCAAGCCCCTGCCCAAGGGGCCTGTGACCATCCGGGCTCTGGCGGAGCAGGCCCTGGCGGACGACGCTCTCCGGGCCGGAGAGCGCTGGAAGCAGCGGGACGACGCGCTTTTGCGGGCCATGGCGGATTCCGCCCGGTACGGGGACCTGACCATAGACTACCAGGGCGGCAAGCTGGACGAGGAGCTCCAGACCCAGTTTTCCGCCGTCACCATCCGGCTGGGGGAGGGACTGCATTTTCTCTCCTTCCGGGGCACGGACAACACGGTGGTGGGCTGGAAAGAGGACCTGAACATGAGTTACCTCTGTCCCATCCCGGGCCAGCGGATGGCGGCGGAATACGTCCGGCGGGTGGCGGAAAAGGTCGAGGGCCGGCTCACCTTCGGGGGCCATTCCAAGGGAGGCAACCTGGCGGTGTACGCGGCGGCCTTCTGCGGGCCGGACGTACAGTGGCGCATCGACGCGGTCTATAACTACGACGGCCCGGGTTTTCTGGACAAGATCCTGCAAACGGAGGAATACCGGGCGGTCTGCGGCCGGGTCCATACCTACGTGCCCCAGTTCTCCGTGGTGGGCATGCTCCTGGGCCGGGAGGAGGAGCGAACGGTGGTGCACTCCACTGAGACCGGCCTGATGCAGCACGACGTCTATTCCTGGGAGGTGCTGGGGCCCCGGTTCATCTGTCTGGACACGGTGACCGCCGGCAGCCGGTTCGTGGACAGCGCGGTCAAGGACTGGGTCCAGGACATGACCCCGGAGCAGTTCGAGACTTTCGTGGACGCGATCTATACAGTGCTGTGCGCGCCTAATATGAAGACCATGCACGAGATGCGCGAAAACTGGTTCGACACGGCCAAGAGCTTCTACCGGGCGGCTACGGACATGGACGACAAGACCCGGAACGCGGCCCTGGAAGCCCTGCGGATCCTGGTCCGGAGCGCGGAGCGGGAGGCGGTGGAGGTCCTGCGTCCCGGCGAGCCCGGGACGGTGGCCGTCCTGCCCAAAAAACAGGACGAAAATGGAAAATAACTATTGCAAGGATAACAAAGCTCGTGTATTATAAGTAAGGTTAAGGATATTTATGTTAATTAAGTGCTTATACGAGCCCAACCGGTGTGGAGGTGTTTTTGTATGTCATTGGAGGCGCTGGATACCATAGCCACGGCGGAGGAAAAGGCGCGCCAGATCCGTGCCGCCGCCCAGGCGGAGGCCAAACGGTCCGTGGAAAAGGCGGAGGAAGCGGTGAAGGCCGCCGTGGCCGCCGCGGACGGCAAGGCGGAGGCGGAGGTCAAGGACCTGATCCGCAAGGCCGACGAAAAAGCCAAGGAGGACGCGGGCGTCCTGGCGTCCAACACCCGCAACCGGCAGGCGGCCATGAAGGCCCGCGCTGACCGGAAGATGGAGCAGGTCGTGGACAAGATCGTGGAAAGGATCGTGAACGGCTGATGGCCATTGTCAAGATGAAAAAGCTCCGCGTCATTGTCCTGCGCGCCCAGCGGGACGAGCTGATGCGTCAGCTTCTGCGTCTGGGCTGCGTGGAGGTCCACGAGCCGGAGGGGATGCTCTCCGACCCGGAGGCCGCGGCGGTGCTGCGCCCGGAGCGGGCCGGTCTGACCGCCGCCCGGAACCGGCAGGCGGAGATGGATACCGCCCTGAAGACGCTGGGCAAGTACGCCCCGGTGAAGCGGGGGCTTCTGACGCCCCGGCCCGAGGTGGGAGAGGATGTGTTTCTGGACGGGGAGGCCCTGGAGGAGGATCTGGCCCTGGCCCGGCAGATCAACGACTGGGAGAGCAAGCTGCGCAAGACGGCCGCCGACGAGGCCCGGCTCCGGGACGAGATCGAGTCTCTGACCCCCTGGGCCGCCCTGGATATGCCTCTGGAGACCACCGGCACCAGGACCTGTGCCATCGCCCTGGCCAATGTGCCCGCCGAGGTGAACATGGAATCGGTGGCGGACGCCGCCGAGGCCGTGACCGAGGCGGTCCAGCTGATCCTGGTCAGCCAGGACGAGCGGCAGAAGTGCTTTTTGCTGATCTCCCTGAAAGAGGACATGCCCGCTCTGCAGGACGCTCTGCGTTCCGTGGGCAGCACCCCTGTGAGCTTCCCCGGCGTCACCGGCACGGCCCGGAGCAACATCGACCTGTGCCAGCGGCAGCTCCGCTCCCTGGAGGTCAAGCGCCGGGAGTTCGTGGAGAGCATCACCCAGCAGCGGGACATGACCGGCCGGCTGCAGCTGAGCGCGGACCGTCTGAGCGCGGAGGTGGCCCAGGCGGAGGCGGCGGAGCTTCTGCGGGGCACGGACAGCGTGGTGGCTCTGGAGGGCTGGTGCCCGGCGGAGGATACCGAGCGGCTGGAGCAGAGCCTGAAGGCCTTCGACTGCGCCTATGAGTTTTCCGACCCCGCCGGGGACGAGTACCCCGACGTGCCGGTAAAGCTGAAAAACAACCCGGTGACCCGGCCTTTGAATATGGTCACCGATATGTACGCCCTGCCGGCCTACACCGGCGTGGACCCCAACCCCCTGATGGCGCCATTTTTCATCCTGTTCTACGGCATGATGATGGCGGATATGGGCTACGGGCTGATCATGATGCTGGTGAGCCTGATCGTGGTGAAGAAGGCCAAGCCCCGGGGCCCCACGGTGCGGAACATGTTCCCGCTGCTGGGCCTGTGCGGCGTGAGCACGTTCTTCTTCGGGGCCATCACCGGCGGCTTCTTCGGGGATTTCCTGCCCCAGATCGCCAAGCTCATTAACCCGGAAAGCACCTTTGCTCTGCCGGCCCTGTTCAGTCCTCTGGACGACGCGCTGGCGGTGCTGGTGGGCTCCCTGGCCCTGGGCGTGGTGCAGATCCTGACCGGCATGGCGGTGAGCGCCTGGAAAAAGTGCAAGGACGGGGACAAGCTGGGTGCCCTCTTTGAGGAGGGGACCTGGACCGTCATCCTGGCGGGGCTGGGCCTGTTCGCGGCCTTGAAAACGCCCATAGGCCTGATCCTGGGCGGCGTGATGCTGCTGGTGGGCAGCGTCTGGAAGGCCAAGCAGAACGGCGGCGGCCCGGTGAAGATCATCCTGGGCACGTTCACGGGTCTTTTCGGTTCGCTGTACAACAACATCACGGGCTATTTCAGCGACATCCTGTCCTATTCCCGGCTCATGGCCCTGATGCTGGCCGGCGCGGTGATCGCGCAGGTGTTCAACACCCTGGGCGGCATCACCGGCAACGTGATCTCTTTCGTGCTCATCTCCATGGTGGGCAACGCCCTGAACTTCGCGCTGAACCTGCTGGGCTGCTTCGTGCACGACATGCGCCTGCAGTGCCTGGAGTTCTTCGGTCGGTTCTATGAGGACGGCGGCAAGCCCTTCCGTCCTTTAGATATGGAAACAAAATTTGTTGATATCGTGAAAGAATAACAAGGAGGACAAATCAAATGAGTTTCTTCGAATCCTTTGGCGGCCTGGCCCTGGCTCTGCTGGGCTCCGGCCTGGCGGTGGGCCTCAGCTGCGTCGGTTCCGCGAAGGGCACCGGCATCGCCGGCGAGGCCGGTACCGGTCTTCTGAGCGAGGACCCCTCCAAGTCCGGTAAGGTCATGGTGCTGCAGCTTCTGCCCGGTACCCAGGGCCTGTACGGCCTGGTGGTCTGGTTCTTCTGCCTGATCCGCATCGGCATGATGAGCGGCAATGTGGACCTGACCGTGCAGGAGGGTCTGCAGTACTTCGTGGCCTGCATGCCCATGGCGCTGGGCGGCCTGCTGTCCGCCATCGCCCAGGGCCGCGTGGCCGCCGGGTCCATCAACATCCTGGCCAAGAAGCCCGACGACTGGTCCAAGGGCCTGATCCTCTGCGGCATCGTGGAGTTCTACGCCATCCTGTCCCTGCTGGCCTCCATGCTGATGCTGCTGTGGCTGTGACCGCCGGGGCGAAAGGATAAACGACAATGAACGGCATCGACAAGATCACGGCCCGCATCGAGACGGACGCCGTGGCGGACGCCGCCCGCATCGCCGGGGAGGTCAAGGCCCAGTGCGAGACCATCCGCGCCGAGGGGGAGAAGAAGGCCCAGGAGGGCTATTGGGAGAAGGTCCGCCAGGGCGTGGCCGCCGCGGAGGACCGGGTCCAGCGGCTGGCCAAGACCGCCGACATGGAGGCCCGCAAGAGCGTGCTGAGCTTCAAGCAGTCCATCGTGGCGGACGCTTTCGATAAGGCCGAGGCCAAGCTGAACGCCATGACGGGGGACGAGTATGTGTCCTTCCTGGCCGCGCTGGCCGTCCGGGCCGCCGCCACCGGCACGGAGGAGCTGGTGCTGTCCGCCGCCGACAAGGCCGCCTACGGCCCCAAGGTGGTGGCCCAGGCCAACGCCGCCCTGAAAAAGGCCGGCAAGACCGGCTCTCTCTCCCTGTCCGATCAGGCGGGCGATTTTGCCAAGGGCCTGGTCTGCAGACAGGGGAGCGTGTCCGTCAACTGCACCGTGGAGGCCCTGATGGCCCAGGCCCGGGAGGATATGGCCTCCGACGTGGCCGCGGAGCTGTTTGCGTGAGCGGAATAACCACTTGACAAGGAGGTAAGAACTTGTCAAAAGTCAAGAGTACAGAATACCTGTTCCTGTCCACCTACATCCGGGCCAGGGAGAATTCCCTGCTGGGGGAAAAGCGGCTGGAGCAGATGGTGGAGGCGGCGGATTTTGACGAGGCGGCCAAGGTCCTTACGGAGTGCGGCTTTCCCGATCTGACGGGGGCCTCCGACGCCCAGCTGGAGGAGGCTTTTGCCGCCCGGCGGGCGGCCTTTCTGGACGAGTTTGAAAAGCTTTGCCCGGAAAAGCAGATCGTCACCGCCTACCGCCTGAAATACGACTACCACAACGCCAAGGTCCTGGTAAAGGGCGAGGGCCTGCCCGCCGACCGGGAGCGGCTTTTGTCCGCCTGCGGCCGGGTGGAGCCCCGGGTCCTGATGGAAGCCTACGAGCAGGACAGCTGGCAGGCCGTGCCGGAGACGCTGGCGGCGGCCATCCAGAACGCCCGCACCACCCTGGCCCGCACCTCCAACCCCCAGCTTTCCGATATGGAGCTGGACCGGGCCTACTTCGGGGAGTGGCTTGCCATGGCGGAGACGGTGTCCACCGGCTTTTTCGCCGGGTATGTGCGCCTGGCCATCGACGTTGCCAACCTGCGCAGCGCGGTGCGCTGCATCCGGGGCCACATGGACGAGGGACTTCTGCGCACGGCTCTGATCCCCGGCGGCAACGTGTCGCCGGAGAGCATCCGGCGAGTCTACGCCGAGGGCGTGGCGGCGGTGTTCACGGACCGGGCCCTGGAAAAGTGCGTGGAGCTGGGCCAGCAGGCCGTGGAGGGCGCGCCCCTGGCGGCTTTCGAGCGGGCCTGCGACAACGCTCTGACGGCCTATATGCAGGCCGCCAAGCGGATCCCATTCGGCCCGGAGGTGGCTGTGGCCTATGTGGCCGGGCTGGAGGCGGAGATCACCGCCGCCCGGATGGTCCTTCAGGGCAAGCGGGGCGGACTGAGCCCCGACACGCTGCGGGAAAGGTTGCGTGACAGCTATGTATAAGATCGCGGTCATCGGCGGACCGGACACGGTCATTGGCTTCAAGGCCCTGGGACTGGACACGTTCCCCGTGCGGGAGGCCGCCCAGGCCCATGAGATATTCAAGACCATCACCCGCCCGGACCAGCCGGACGAGTACGCCATCATCTATCTGGAGGAGAACCTGGCGGAGGCTTTGAAAGCGGACATCGACCGCTTCAAGGACAGTCCCCGTCCCGCGGTGATCCTGATCCCCGGCAAGGACGGCTCTCTGGGCCTGGGCCAGTCGGCCCTGCAGGCGGCGGTGGAGCGTGCCGTGGGAGCGAACATTTTGTAAATCGTCCCCTCCGTGGGAGGGCTATCTTTACCGAAAGAAGGTTGAAGCATGAGCGGAACGATCACGAAAGTTTCCGGCCCGCTGGTGGTGGCCACCGGCCTGGCGGACGCCAACGTCTCGGACGTGGTGCGCGTGGGCAGCCAGCGGCTCATCGGCGAGATCCTCCAGATGAAGGGGGACAGCGCCTCCATCCAGGTCTATGAGGAGACCTCCGGCCTGGGCCCGGGGGCCCAGGTGGAGACCACCGGCACGCCGCTGAGCGTGGAGCTGGGGCCGGGCCTTCTGACCAACATATACGACGGCATCCAGCGGCCCCTGACCGAGATCCGGGACGCCACCGGCGACACCATCGCCCGGGGCGTGGAGGTGGCAAGCCTGAACCGGAAGAAGGTCTGGGACTTCACCGCCACCGCAAAGAAGGGCGACGTGGTCCGGCCCGGCGACGTGCTGGGCACGGTCCAGGAGACCAGCGCGATCCTGCATAAGATCATGGTCCCCAACGGCGTGGCCGGCGTGGTGCAGTCCATCTCCAACGGCAGATACACTGTGGACGAGACCGTGGCTGTGGTGAAGGACGACAAGGGCGCGGATCACCAGGTGTCCATGATGCAGAAGTGGCCGGTCCGCGTGGCCCGTCCCTATAAGCACAAATATATGCCCAGCCGGCCCATGAACAGCGGCCAGCGGGTCATCGACACCCTGTTCCCCATCGCCAAGGGCGGCACGGCCGCCGTGCCCGGCCCCTTCGGCAGCGGCAAGACCGTGGTCCAGCACCAGCTGGCCAAGTGGTCCGACGTGGACATCGTGGTCTACATCGGCTGCGGCGAGCGCGGCAACGAGATGACCGACGTGCTGATGGAGTTCCCCGAGCTGAAAGACCCCCGCTCCGGCGAGAGCCTGATGCAGCGGACCGTGCTGATCGCCAACACCTCCGATATGCCCGTGGCGGCCCGTGAGGCCAGCATCTACACCGGCATCACCATCGCCGAGTACTTCCGGGACATGGGCTACGACGTGGCCGTCCTGGCCGACTCCACCTCCCGCTGGGCCGAGGCCCTGCGTGAGATGAGCGGCCGTCTGGAGGAGATGCCCGGCGAGGAGGGCTACCCCGCCTACCTTGCCAGCCGTCTGGCCCAGTATTACGAGCGGGCCGGCGTGGTGGAATGCCTGGGCACCGACAGCCGCCAGGGCTCCATCACCGCCATCGGCGCCGTGTCCCCTCCGGGCGGCGATACCTCCGAGCCCGTCAGCCAGTCCACCATGCGCATCGTCAAGGTGTTCTGGGGTCTGGACAGCTCCCTGGCCTACGCCCGTCACTTCCCCGCCATCAACTGGCTGACCTCCTACAGCCTGTATGTGGACACCCTGAAGGACTGGTATGACAGCCAGTTCCCCGGCTTCATGGCTCTGCGGGACAAGGCCATGGCCATCCTCCAGGAGGAGGAGAGCCTGAACGAGATCGTCAAGCTGGTGGGCCGGGACTCTCTGAGCGAGGCCGACCAGATGACCCTGGAGACCGCCAAGATGCTCCGGGAGGACTTTTTGCAGCAGAACGCCTTCGTGGACGAGGACGCCTATTCCTCCTACGACAAGCAGTTCCGCCTACTGGGGCTCATTATCAAATACGACGAGCTGTGCCGGGAGGCTATGGCTAAGGGCGCGGGCCTGGACGGCCTGTTCGCCATCGGCGCCCGGGAGAAGATCGGCCGGGCCAAGATGGTGGCCCCGGACGCGTACGCGGACGCCTACGGCAAGATCGAGGAAGAGATGAAGTCGCAGATCCAGAAGCTGACAGCGGGAGGTGAGGACCAGTGATCCGGGAATATCAGACGATCAGTGAGATCGCAAGCCCTCTGATGATGGTCAAGGACGTGGAGGGCGTCACGTACGATGAGCTGGCGGAGATCGAACTGCCGAACGGCGAGAAGCGCCGCTGCAAGGTGCTGGAAGTGGACGGCGACGTGGCCGTGGTACAGCTGTTCGAGAGCGCCCAGGGCATCAACCTGGCCGGGTCCAAGGTCCGGTTTCTGGGCCACCCCCTGCAGCTTGGCGTTTCCGAGGACATGCTGGGCCGGGTCTTCAACGGCATGGGCGAGCCCATCGACGGGGGCCCCGCCATTTTGCCGGAGAAATACGAGGACATCAACGGCCTGCCCATGAACCCCTCCGCCCGGGCCTATCCGGCGGAGTTCATCCAGACCGGCGTGTCCACCATCGACGGACTGAACACCCTGGTCCGTGGCCAGAAGCTGCCCATCTTCTCCTGCTCCGGCCTGCCCCACGCGGCCCTGGCCGCCCAGATCGCCCGGCAGGCCCGGGTGCTGGGCACCGACGAGAGCTTCGCGGTGGTGTTCGCCGCCATCGGCATCACCTTTGAGGAGTCGGAGTACTTCATCAACGACTTCCGCCGCACCGGCGCCATCGACCGGACCGTGGTCTTCTCCAACCTGGCAAACGACCCCGCCGTGGAGCGCATCTCCACCCCCCGTATGGCCCTGACGGCGGCGGAGTACCTGGCCTTTGAAAAAGACATGCACGTGCTGGTCATCCTGACCGACATCACCAACTACGCCGAGGCCCTGCGCGAGGTCTCCGCGGCCAAGAAAGAGGTCCCGGGCCGTCGCGGCTATCCCGGCTATATGTACACCGACCTGGCTACCCTCTACGAACGGGCCGGCCGGCGCATCGGCAAGAAGGGGTCCATCACCATGATCCCCATCCTGACCATGCCCGAGGACGACAAGACCCATCCCATCCCTGACCTGACCGGTTACATCACCGAGGGCCAGATCATCCTGAGCCGCGAGCTGCACCGCAAGGGCATCGTGCCCCCGGTGGACGTGCTGCCCAGCCTGTCCCGTCTGAAGGACAAGGGCGTGGGCGAGGGCCGTACCCGGGAGGACCACGCCGGCACCATGAACCAGCTGTTCTCCGCCTATGCCTCCGGCAAGGAGGCCAAGGAGCTGATGACCATCCTGGGCGAGGCTGCCCTGAGCGAGACGGACAAGAAGTTCGCCCAGTTCGCCGACGAGTTTGAAAAGCGCTACGTCAACCAGGGCAACCAGACCAACCGGTCCATCATCGAGACTTTGGATCTGGGCTGGGAGCTTCTGAGCCTGCTGCCCCGCAGCGAGCTGAAGCGCGTAAAGGTGGAACAGATCGAGAAGTACATGCCCAAAAAGGCAGAGGAATGAGTTGGGCCCTTTGGTCCGATCAGTGAGGTGATCTTATGCCGAAAAGTGCCGTGACCCCTACCCGGATGGTGCTGAACCAGCTGAAAGGGCGTCTTCGCACGGCCAGCCGGGGCCATAAGCTGCTAAAGGACAAGCGGGACGAGGAGATGCGCCAGTTCATGGACATCGTCCGCCGGAACAAGGTCCTGCGGGAGAAGGTGGACGAGGGCCTTTCCGGGGCCTTTGCCGCCATGAGCATGGCCAGCGCGGTCATGAGCCCGGAGATGCTGGAGCAGAGCCTGCTGTATGCCCGGCAGCGGATGGAGCTGGACGTGAGCCACAAGAACATCATGAGCGTGAACGTGCCGGTGTACCATTTCAACAACCAGTCCCCGGACGAGACAGGCGAGCTGCCCTACGGCTTCGCCCAGACCAGCGGCGAACTGGACGACGCCCTGCGCCGGCTGTACGAGGTGTTCAACGACATGCTGGAGCTGGCGGAGGTGGAAAAGACCATGCAGCTGCTGGCGGAGGATATCGAAAAGACCCGCCGGCGGGTCAACGCCCTGGAGTACGTCATGATCCCGGAGCTGCAGGAGAACATCCGCTACATCACCATGAAGCTGGCGGAGAACGAGTCCTCCACTAAGGTCCGGCTCATGAAAGTGAAAGAGATGGTCCTGCAGGAGGCCCACCACTACGAGCGATAAGATTCGTTTGAATGGCAAGAAACCGGGACTGTGCTTGACACAGCCCCGGTTTTCCATTACAATAGCACAGCACGAGCCCATGTAGCTCAGCAGGATAGAGCAGCCGCCTCCTAAGCGGCAGGTCGGACGTTCGAATCGTCTCATGGGTGCCAAGGTGTCAGAAGAGCTTTGAAGATTCCAGGTCCCACCAAAGCCGGGCCCTGTCATAGGTCAAAGCTCTTCTTCCTTTTCCCACGGGAAACGCTTCGCTGGTTTCCCGCGGGAGCCCGGAGCAAAGTTTACTTTGCTCCGCCGCTCTTTAATATGCTGTTGTATTCCTCACCGGCCAAACAGGGCGGTGAGTTTTTTGATCCTGGCCGCCAGGGCTGGACTGGCCTCACCGGGCAGCATCCGCCACCGCCAGTTGCCTCCTGGCTCACCGGGCCGGTTCATCCGGGCGGTATCGTCCAGGCCCAGGTAGTCCTGCATCTGAGCCACGAACAGCCTTGCTACCGAGCCCATGCCGCCCCGGAGGATGCCCCAGTCCAGGCCCTCGGCCTCGTTGAGACCCAGATATGCCCTGGCTATGGCCGCGTCCTTGGGGTCCGCCTGGGCCAGCCAGCCCAGCAGGGTGGTGTTGTCGTGGGTGCCGGTGTAGCACACGGCGTTGACCGGGTGGCGGTGGGGCAGATGCTCGGTGGACTCCCGGTGATCAAAGGCGAATTCCAGCACCTTCATGCCGGGGAAGCCGCTCATCTCCAGCAGCGCCCGGACCTCCGGGGTGACAAATCCCAGGTCCTCGGCGATGATGAAGCTGTCCGGGAATTTGTTCTGGAGCATCCGTACGAAAGCCGCGCCAGGCCCCGGCTCCCAGTGGCCGGTGGCCGCGGTGGGGTCCCCGTAGGGCACCGCCCAGTAGCTCTCCAGGCCCCGAAAGTGGTCCAGCCGGGCCACGTCGAACCGCTCCAGAGTGCTGCGCATCCGAGCCTCCCACCAGGAAAAGCCGTCGGCGGCCATCTTCTTCCAGTCGTAGATGGGATTGCCCCAGAGCTGGCCGTCGGCGGTGAAAGCGTCGGGGGGCACCCCGGACACCACCGTGGGGATGTTGTCCTCATCCAGCAGGAACTTGGAGGGGTTGGCCCACACGTCCGCCGAGTCCAATGCCACATAGATGGGCAGGTCGCCGATGGTCCGCACGCCCTTTTCGGCGGCGTAGGCCTTCAGCGCGTCCCACTGTTTTTGGAACAGGTATTGCAGATAGGTGAAAAACCGCACGTCCCGGTCCAGTTTCCCGGCCCAATGGGCCACCGCGGACCGCTTGCGCAAGCGGATATCCGGATCCGGCCACTGGGTCCAGGCAGCCATGTGAAAATGGCGTTTCAGGGCCATGAACAGAGCGTAATCCCCCAGCCAGGCCCGGTTTTTTACCAAAAAACGGGTCACATCGGCCTTGTCCCTGTCCCAGCCCCGGTCAAAGGCTTTTTCCAGAAGATCGAACCGGCTTTCGTACACCGCGCCGTAGTCCACCTGCCGGGGGTCGTCTCCCCAGTGGGGGGAGGCGGCCTCGGCGGCGGTGAGCAGCCCGTCCGCGACGAGCAGGTCCAGATCTATGTAATAGGGATTGCCCGCGAAAGCGGAAAAGGAGGAATAGGGCGAGTCGCCGTAGCTGATGGGCCCCACCGGGAGCATCTGCCAGTATTTCTGTCCGGCGGCGGCCAGAAAGTCCACGAAATCCCGGGCCGCCTGGCCCAGGGAGCCGATGCCGTAGGGGGAGGGGAGAGATGATACGGAGAGCAGTATGCCTGCTGCGCGATCCATAAAGTCGTTATCCTTTCACGGCGCCCGCCGCGACGCCCTTGATGATATGCTTCTGGCAGGTCAGATAGAAAATGATGACGGGGATGATGCTCAACAGGATCAGGGCCATGGTGGCGCCCAGATCCACGGTGCCGTAGCTCCCTTTCAGATACTGGATATGGATGGGGATGGTCCGGTACTCGTTGATATCCAGCACCAGGTAGGGCAGCAGATAGTCGTTCCAGACCCACATGATCTCCAGAATGCCCACGGAGATCATGGTGGGCTTGAGCATGGGCATCACCACGGAGAAGTAGGTGCGCACCGGGCTGCAGCCGTCAATGGAGGCGGCCTCCTCGATCTCCAGGGGGATACTCTTGACAAAGCCTACGAACATGAAGATGGCCAGACCCGCGCCGAAGCCCAGGTACACGACGGGGATGGTCCAGGGGGTGTTCAGATGCAGGCTGTCAGCGGTCTTGGACAGGGTATACATGACCATCTGGAAGGGGACCACCATGGAGAACACGCACAGGTAGTATATGATCCGGCAGATCTTGGAGTCCACCCGGGCGATGTACCAGGCGGCCATGGAGGTGCAGAGCAGGATCAGGCCGGTGGACAGCACCGTGATGACCACGCTGTAGCACACGCTCTTCCAGAAGGGGTAGCTGCCGAAGGTCATGCCGGTGATGAAGTTGCTGAATCCGGCCCACATCTCCCCTGTGGGGAGGGAGAAGGTGTGCGTTTTGACGAATGTGTTGAGCTTAAAGGAGTTGAGGACCACTGCCAGGACCGGCAGAACGTAGATGACGCTGATGATCGCCAATACGACAGAAAGGATATTCTTGCGCCGTTTTTCGGCGGAAAGAGTATGGGCTCCCATCACTGCTGCACCTCCCTTTTACGGGTGTACGCCAGCTGGGCCAGGCCCAGTCCGGCGACCAGGATAAAGAAGATCACGGCCTTGGCCTGGGCGACGCCCTGGGAGCCCGCGCTCTGGCCGTAGAAGGTGTTGTAGATGTTCAAAGCCAGCATTTCCGTCGTCTTGATGGCGGTGCCGCCGGCCTGGATCTGGAAGGGCTGACCGGCGGTCAAAGCCAGGTTCTGGTCGAACAGCTTGAAGCCGTTGGTCAGGCTCAGGAACGTGCAGATGGTGATGGAGGGCATCACGTTGGGGATCGTGACCTTGAACAGAGTCTGGCTCTTGGTGGCGCCGTCGATACGGGCCGCCTCGATCATATCCTCCGGGACGGCCTGCAGTCCGGCGATGTAGATGATCATCATATAGCCGATCTGCTGCCAGCACATAAGGATGATCAGGCCCCAGAAGCCGTACTTGGTCTGCATGAGGATAGAGGTGCCGTACCGGGACAGGATGCCGTCAAAGATCATGGACCAGATATAGCCCAGCACGATACCGCCGATCAGGTTGGGCATGAAGAAAACGGTCCGGAAAATGTTGCTGCCCTTGATGCCCTGGGTCAGGGCGTAGGCAACGGCGAAGGCCAGGATGTTGATGATCACCAGGCTCACCAGGGCGAACGTGGCGGTATACCAGAACGCGTGGCGGAAGCTGGCGTCGGTGAAGGCCTTCACATAGTTGCTGACGCCGGTGAACTGGGCGTCGGATATCAGCCGGAACTGGCAGAAAGAGAGGTAAATGCCCTGAAAGAAGGGCCAGACAAAGCCGATGATGAACGCGGCCACCACAGGCCCCAGAAACAGCCACCACCATTTGCGGATGGGCCGCCGCAGGGCGTCGTTGCCGCCGGAAAGTTTCTTCTTTTTCAACTCAACATCCCCTTTTCATGATGTATTTTGAGGAAATGCCGGAATGGGAAAACGGGGCGGACGATGCCGCCCGCCCCGCTTGAAATGATGCTGTTGTGTTGCGGCAGATCAGCCGTTGACAGCCGCGTACTGGGCAGCCCAGCCGTCCACGAAAGCGGTCTTGACCATATCCCAGTTGGCGTCGGAAGGATCGGCGTTGTACTGGTTCATAGCGGCGACCAGGGTGGCGCGGTACTCGTCCACGTTGGGCTGATAGTTGGTGGCCCAATCCATGGTGTAGCAGCCGTCGGCGGCATAGGCCTCGGCAGCGGCCAGGAAGCCGTTGGTGGACTCGGCGGCCTGCTTATAGGGCATGACGCCGAAGGAGTCGACCAGCATGCGGGAGGCCTCGGGATCGGTCACGCACCAGACCATGAAGTCCATGGTGGCCTGCTGATCGGCCTCGGAAGCCTTGGAGTTGATGGCCCAGCAGTTCTCCGTGCCGCAGTTGAGGCCGGCCTTTTCCTCGCCCTCAACACCGCAGTAGTAGGGGATCATAGTGGCGTTGGGCACGGACTCGGCCACGGCGGGATACTCCCAGGAGCCCTGTACGAAGAAGGCGGCCTGGCCGGTCTTGAACTCGTTCTCAGCGTCGTGACCGCCGGTAGCCAGCTCGTTGCGGGCCACCAGGCTGTTGTCCACGCACAGGTCATACAGAGCCTTGAAGTTGTCCATGTAGGCGCCGGTCAGCTCGGGCGGGCACTCGGTCCAGGTGGCGCCGCCGTCCTGCTCCTCATAGTAGTACTCCAGGTTGGCCATGTGGCCGGTGTAACGCCAGGAGGAGGAGCTGTCCATGTCGTTGGAGGTGAAGGCATCGAAGCCCAGCTCGTCGGCGCGGGCGTGGATGTCCTCGGCGACAGCCTTCAGGCTCTCAAAGTTGGTGATCTCGTCCATGGTGTGGCCGGCGGCCTCCACCAGGTCGGGGTTGACGATGATGCCGTAGCACTCATAGCAGTAGCCGATGGAGACCAGACGGCCGTCCTCGTCATAGAGGTTATAGGCGTCGGTGTTCAGTTCCTCGGCGATGGGGGTGCCGGTCAGGTCAAGGGCGTAATCCTTCCAATCCCGGACGCCGGCGGTGTTGCCGATGACGAACAGGGTGGGGGGATCGGACTTGTCCATCTCGGAGTTGAGGGTCTGGCTGTAGGTGCCGGAGGCCGCGGTGACGACCTTCACCTCAACGCCGGTCTCCTCGGTGTACATGGCGGCGATCTGCTGCAGAACTTCATCGGATTCGGGCTTGAAGTTCAGCCAGTACACGGAGCCTTCGTCGTCGGCGAACGCCACGGCGGACAGGCTCAGGCACATCACCAGGGCCAGGATAAGTGCGAGCGCTTTTTTCATGGGTCTTTTGTTCCTTTCAAAATAAATATTTCACACGGCGGAGCCGAAGTGATCGGATGATATCAGGCCCGGGCCAGCCGGGCCACGGAGCCGCCCCGGCGCAGGGTGGTCTCCATGAGCTTGTGGCGGTGGACGCCGGTGCCCTCAATGAGGGCGGTGAGCATCCGCACGCTCTCTTCGGCCATCTCCTCCGCCGGCTGGCAGAGGGTGGTCAGGGTGGGGACGGTGAAGGAGCTCATCTCCAGGCCGTCGATGGCGATGACGGAGCAGTCCTCCGGCACCCGCCGGCCCCGGTCCGTCAGGGCCTTGATGGCCGCGATGGCCAGGGAGTCGGATATAGCCAGCAGGGCCGTAAAGTCCGCGCCGCTGTCCAAAAGCCGGCAGACCCCGTCGTAGGCGGCGGACATGGCATAGTCACCGGTGACCACGGCCAGGGCCGGGTCGTAGTCGATGCCCTCGGCCTCCAGCGCCCGGCGGTAACCCTGGAAACGCAGCTGCCCGATGGAGTTGTCCGCCGGGTCGTCCAGCACCACCGCGATGCGCCGGTGGCCGTTGTCCACCAGAAGCCGCACCGCCTTTTCCGCCTCCCGCTCGTCGTGGATGGACACGGAGGAATAGGCGCTGCTGGAAAGATTGCCGAAGGTGTTGGTGTATGTACAGCACACGAAGGGCACGGTCAGCTGCCGCAGCTCCTCCTCGGTGTAGTTGAAACGCCCGCCCAGAAAGATCACGCCCAACAGCTTTTTCTCCCGCTGGAGCAGTGCCGCCGCCTGGATCTCGTCGGCCTGGGTGGGGATCTGGTGCAGGACCATGGTGTAGCCCCGGTCGTGTATCTCCCGGCTCAGGACACGGATCAGCAGGGACAGAAAGGGGTTATCCACGCCCCGGCTCACCACCCCGATGGCGGTGGAGCGGCTGACGACCAGGGACCGGGCGCTGTTGTTGGGCACGAAGTGGAGCTTGCGGATGGCCTCATTCACCTGCTCCCGCACCGCGGGGCTCACGTCCGGGTGATCGTTTATGACCCTTGACACGGTGCTCACGCTCACGCCGCAATAGGCCGCAATGTCCTTTATCGTCAAGGGCCGCCCCTCCTTTGCGATGGAATGACTGGAAACCTTTCCGGTAACCTTACCGGTAACGATTTCAGCCTGTCACACTGTGAATATACACCAATTTATAGCCCGGTGTCAACGAACAAAATTATACGAAATACCGTGGCCTGTTTTGGGGGAAATGTCAATCCACATAAGGAAAACGGGGGGATAAGGGCCCGAAAAGGCCGGAAATGCCAGAGTTTTCCAGGGCTGGGGCAGGGGTTTTGTGTAATTTTTCGACGGACTTTTCATATTGCTCAAAATGGCCCGGCCCGGAGACGGGAAAATCATACAGTTTTAGTATGGAAATCCGGGAAACAGGTGACTATAATGTGCCTGATCTGCGGACAGACGCCTGGCGTCCCGCGGTCGACGCGACTTTTTCCATTCCGGGAGGCATTTTCCGTGACAAAGGACCTGACTACGGGCGATCCCATGAAGCTCATTCTGGGCTTTACCCTGCCCACGCTTTTTGGGATGCTCTTTCAACAGATGTATAACATGGTGGACACCATGATCGTGGGCCGATTGCTGGGGGCGAAGGCCCTGGCGGCGGTGGGAGCCACGGGCTCCATCAGCTTTCTCATCATCGGCTTCTGCATCGGCGTGTGCAGCGGCTTTGCCATCCCCGTGGCCAGAGAGATGGGCGCGGGGGAGCATGGGCGGATGCGCCGGTACGTGGCGAACGCCGTTTGGCTGTCCGGGGCTTTCGCCCTGGTCATGACTGTTGCCACCTGCGCCGGCTGCCGGGCCATCCTCATCGCCATGGGCACCCCGGCGGACATCTTCCAGGGCGCCTATGACTACATCTTCATCATCTTCCTGGGTATCCCGGTCACATACCTTTATAATCTTTTGGCCGGCGTGATCCGCTCTCTGGGGGACAGCCGGACCCCGGTGTACTTTCTGGCTATGTCCTCCATTTTGAACATCGGCCTGGACGCGGCGTTCATCCTGTGGTTCCATATGGGCGTAGCGGGGGCCGCCGTGGCCACGGTGGCCAGTCAGGCCGTGTCGGGCCTGGCCTGCCTGTGGACGGTGAAGCGGCGGTTCCCCATCCTGCGGGTGAGCCGGGAAGAGGCCCGGCCGGACAGCGGGCTCTGCCGGGATCTGTGCGTCATGGGGGTGCCCATGGGGCTGCAATACTCCGTCACCGCCATCGGCTCCATCGTGCTCCAGTCCGCCGTGAACGGCCTGGGCAGTCTGTATGTGGCGGCCACCGCCGCGGGCAGCAAGCTCTATGGCTTTTTGGCCTGTCCCTTTGACGCCATGGGCGCGGCCATGGCCACCTGGTGCGGCCAGAACGTGGGCGCGGCCAAGCTGGACCGGCTGGGCAAGGGCATCCGCGCCTGCGCTCTGCTGGGGTTCGTGTACGCCCTGGGGGCTTTCGGGGCCATGGTGGCTTTCGCGCCGGTCTGCGCCGGGTGGTTCATCGACCCGGGGGACGGAGCTGACACGGCCCTGCTGACGGCTCTGGTGAGCCGGTATGTGCGTGTGGGAACAGCGTTTTTCTATCCTCTGGCTCTGGTGAACATCGTGCGCTTCTCCATCCAGGGCATGGGCTACAGCGTGCTGGCCATCACGTCCGGGGCCCTGGAGATGGTGGCCCGGGCGGCGGTGGGCAGTCTGCTGGTGCCCCGGTTCGGCTTTGACGCGGTCTGCTTCGCCTCCCCGGCGGCCTGGGTGTGCGCGGACCTGTTCCTGATCCCCGCCGCCGTGGCGTGCATCCGCCGGCTGCGGCGGCATCAGGCCCAGTTCGAGCACTACGAGAAGGTGACCCGGGAGGCGGAAAAGCAGACGGCGCCCCGCCGCCATCCCCTCCATCGGGGCCGTCTGGCCGTCGTGCCTTTCAAGCGCCACGCCCGCCGGCGCAGCTTCCGCCGGGCGTCGTAAAGAGGATATCGGCAAAAAAGCGCCGGCGGACCCGTCACGGTGAAATAGTCAAGAGATAGTAGACACAAAAGTATGAGGTTAGGCCACCAGTTCTGTACGAAACAGGACTGGTGGTTTTCCGTTCAGCTTGCGGACAGGTCGGACGAAGTTGAAATAGTGGACGCATTCGGCCACAACAGCATGCAGATCGTCTCTCTCCCAGAACCGGAAGTGTTTGCGGAGCGTATCCTTGAATCGTCCCCAGAAACTCTCCATCACCGCATTGTCCCGAGGCACCCCAGCCCTTGACATACTCTGCAGGACGTTGTATTGTGTAAGCAGGTTGCAATAACCGGCAGATGAGTACTGTACGCCTTGGTCGCTGTGGAAAAGGACTTGGCGTTCGGTACTCTCTGTTCGTTTCAGGAGCCTTTCGGCAGGGCGCATGACCAGGAGATTGTCAAAGGTGTCGCTCAGTTCCCACTCCAGGACTTCGTTGTTGTACAGATCCAGGAAAGCGGCGAGGTAATGCCACTTGCCACGGTACTTTATGTAGGTGACGTCCGTGACGATTTTCTGCATGGGCGCGTCTGCCTTGAAGTCACGGTTCAGCAGATTGGGATAACGGCAATGCGCAAGGCCAGACCCTGAGAGTTTGTACTTGCCCCTGCGGCAGTAACCGTGGATATGCAGTCTTTGCATGGACTTGAATACGCTGGGGTCGCTCACCGCAAGACCAAACTGGAGGATGAGCATGTCCCGGATGGAGCGGTAGCCCATCATGGGATGGTGTGCGTGGATGTCGCTCACATAGGCGTCCAGGACCCGCTGGGACTGCTCATAACGGTTGAGCCTTCCTTGCCGCTGGCGCCATTTGTAGTAGCCGCTGCGGGATACGCCGTATATACCGCAAAGCTCCGTTACAGAGTGCTTGTCTGTCTGCCGTTGTATCTCGGCATACATCCGCTGGATCACTTTCTTCGGGCATCGCCCTCCTTTCGTGCGTTGCGTTGTTTTAAACGGGCTACCTCCGCTTCCTTTACCGCCAGTTCCCGTTTGAGCAACTCAATTTGATATTGGAGCTGCTCTGTGTAGGTAAGCTCCTTGCGGCGTTCGTAACGAGCCAAGGGATTACCCGGTTTCTTCTTTGGCTCCAGCCCTGCCTCGCCCTCGGTCTGGTATTTCTTTACCCACTCCGAAACACGCTGGTGCGGTATCTCCGGTTCCCATGCGGAAGCAGACCTGCCCGCCAGCACCTCTTTCACGATTGCCAGCTTTTCTTCCTTGCTCCGTATCGTATACTTCCTTGTCATGTTTCTCACACCCCTCCTTCATTCTAGCACAAAAAGATGGTAGGCACTTTCGTGTCTACCATCTTTTTACCACAGCACCGTCACGGGTCCGCCGGTGCTTTATCCATCTTTCAGGATACCATGTAGCTCAGGGCGAATTCGATGGGTTCGTTGACGCTGGACCACACACAAACGGCGTACCGGCCCGGCCGCAGGCCGGAGGAGGAGAGCATCCCTCCCGACGCGGGCTCCGCCGCGCCGCCGCTTGCGGCCTGGTCCGGATCGACGGCGGTCAGATAATCTCCCGGGCCCTCTCCGGCGGGGCAGATGGACACATGACAGCCTATCTTCTTGTCCGCGCTGACGGCGGCGGTGACGGTCCCGTCTTCATCCACCCAGCCCACGTCAAAGTATATCTTCTCATAAGGCCCCAGACGCCCCCGAAAGTCCGTGCATCCCGGCAGAGTGGTCCCGTCGCCCCCTATGAGGGCGGACACCTGCTCCGCCAGACTGACGGGCGCGACCGTCTCGTCCTCCGGGGCATCCTCTGCCCCGGTCATCAGATGCATCTCCCGGTCGTCGCCTTGGGCCAGCATGACGTCGTCGCTGCCGTCCACGGTTTTGGACACCAGCAGGCCGTTTTGGATGTCCTCCAACGTCTGTTCGTACATCTTGATGGTCTCGTCGATCTTCTCCTGGGTCCAGGTGAACCAGCCGTCGGTGTTGGTCCAGGCCCGCTGGCCCAGGCAGTCCTGCAGGTCCTTTTTCTCCTGCTCCAGCCAAGCGGCGTATTCCTCCGCGGTCCACCACTGGACCTCCACCGGGTCAATGAGCGCCTCATATTCCTCCCGGGTCATGGCGATGGGCTCGCCACCGGCGGTGTATACATAGACGGTCCCGTCCGAAGACGCCAGTATCTCGCCGGTAAAGGTACCAGGCGCGGCAGCATCGGCGTCCGCCGGCTCCGGGGCGGCGGTGGCGAACGCGGCACCTACGGAGAGCACCAGCGCCAGGGCCAGCAGGACGCTCCAAAACGGTCTTTTTCGTGTCTTCATAATGGAATGTATCCTTTCCTCAATGGCGTTTCGGGAAAAGCCGCTGGCAAAGCCGGTGAGACCTGCCCGCCGGGCCTCCATGTCCAGCAGGACGTGGGCGTAATCCCGCCGGATGTCGGAGCCCAGCGCCCGGACCACCGCCTGGTCGCAGGCGAGCTCCATGTCCCGGTTCGCCAGGACCAGCATCAGCCATACCAGTGGATTGAACCAGTGGACGCAGGTCACCCCCGCCAGGACCAGTTTGCGTAGTGCGTCCAGCCGCCGGATGTGGGCCAGCTCATGGGCCAGCACGAATCCCAAGGGTCCACCCTCTGTCCGGTCCAGGGCCCGGGGCAGCAGGATCACCGGCCGGATCACGCCATAGGTCAGCGGCGCACCCGCCCGGTCCGTGACCCGCATCGCCACGTTCCGGCGGGGCAGCCGGATTTCGGGCAAAAGGTTGGAGAAATTTATGTCAACTTCTTCCACCTCCCGAAACCGGCAGTAGGAATGGATATAGCCCGCAGCCAGGATCAGCGCCAATAAGACGGCTCCGCCGGCCCAGAGGATCGTCCAGGGGGACGTACCCGGAGTGGGAGAAGCGACAACGGAGGATGTTGTTATGTCAACTAACGGAGTGGCGGCGCCGGTGCCCTGGACAGCCGGGGACACAGCCGCCGGGGCGGACCGTTCCAGCAGGGTCCAGGCGCTGAACCGGAAGGGCAGACGGACCGGGACCGTCAGCCGCAGTACGGCCAGGGCCCACATACATTCATAAGTCCACCGGGGCAGCCGATCCTTTGCCAGGGCCCGCAGCAGGGTGCCGGCCAGGATGACGCAGCCGCCGGAAAGGCTCATTTTCAGCAGGGTCATGGCGCTCACCCCTGCTGGTCGATCCAGGCCCGAAGCCGGTCGATCTGTTCCCGGGTCAGGGTCCTGCCCCCCAGCAGGGAGGCGAACAGCAGCTCCGGCGAGCCGTCGAAGAGCTTGTCCACCAGGGCTCCGGCCTCCGCCGCCCGGACCGCGTCCTTCGTGACCAGGGCATGGCAGAGGAAGTTGGGCTCTGACCGGCGGATGGCCCCCTTGGCGATACACTTTTTGATGACCGTGTAGGTGGTGTTCATGTTCCAGCCCACGCTCTCGGAAAGGGTATTGCTGATCTGCTTAGCTGTGGTGTCTCCCCGCCGCCACAGCACGTCCATTACCTTCAGCTCCGAATCGTATAGCTTCATATGGTCTGCCCTTCACACTACTATGATAGTTTACATACACACTACCACAATAGTGCAGCCTTGTCAACACTATTGCGATAGTTTGGAGAAAATATAAAAAACCGCCTCCCTCGGCAGAGGGAGGCAAATTGGTTGGTGCAATGTTTGCCCCTCGTCAGAGGGGGCTGTTGCGTACTATCACACGTCCCCGGTCAGGCCGTCGGACAGGCCCAGCAGCACGATGCCCAGGATGGCAAGGCCGATGCAGACGTAGTGCTTCCAGGAGAGCTTTTCCTTCAAAAACAGCCGGCTCCACACCACGGAGGCCAGGCAGTAGCCGGAGATGATGGGGGCGGACATGGCAACGTGGTCCGCGTCCGCCAGGGCGTAGATGTAGGCAAGCTGCCCGGCGGTCTCAAAGCAGGCGCCCACGTACTTGGGCGTCTCCTGCCGGAGGGTGAACCGCTCTTTTTTCGCCAGCAGCACGATAAGGCACACCAGTCCCGCGGCCAAAAACGTCAGCTCATAGGCCACGTTGGCGCTGTCCTCGTCCAGGGTTTCCAGCACCAGGCTGTCGGCAAAGGTGCCCGCCGCATCCAGCACGCAGTACAGCACCGGCAGCAAGATCGCGATGAAGCTCCTGGCGTATTTGTAGTTAGAGATGCTCTGCCGGGCGGCCCGGGCCTCGTCGTCCTCGTGCATGTCCACAAAGCCCAGGGCAACCACCCCCACGCACACCAGGGCCGTGGCCCCCAGCTGCAGGGCGGAGATGGAGCCAAGCCCCGCCGTGGCCAGGGTGATGACGGCCACCAGCGCGCCGGAACTGTTGCAGATGGGGCTGGACACGGACAGCTCTATGTATCGCAGGCCCAGATAGCCCAGAGTCATGGAGAGGATGTACAAAAGGCTCACGGGCAGGTAGGTGACGATGGTCTGCATGTCGATGTGCACGCCCTGGACGAACACCTCCACGGCGGCGTGGATACCCATGACCGCGCCCACCGCCACCACCATCTTCAGGTGGGAGGTCTTATCGGCCTGGTCCCGGCAGCCGATCTTGGAGAACAGGTCGGAGCCGCTCCAGCAAAGCAGCGCTACCACAGAAAGCCAAAACCAACTCATATCTTATATCCCTCTCAGGTCCACAAGACCTCTTTCGTACAGCTTTTGCAGGCTCATGAGGATGCCTGTCTTGGCGTGGTACCAGGTGAGCCCGCCCTGGAAATAGACGGCGTAGGGGGGGCGGATGGGCCCGTCGGCGGAGAGCTCGATGGAGGAGCCCTGGACGAAGGCCCCGGCGGCCATGATCACGTCGCTGTCGTAGCCCGGCATGGGCCAGGGCACCGGCGTCACGTGGCTGTCCACCGGCGCGGCGGCCTGGATGCCCAGGCAGAACGCCTCCATACGCTCGGCGGAGCCCAGGGTCACCGCCTGGATGATGTCGCAGCGGGGTTCGGAGGCGTCGGGCACGCAGGCGAAGCCCAGCTTTTCATAGATATTGGCGGCGAAGATCGCACCCTTCAGGGCCCCGGCGGTGACGGTGGGGGCCAGGAAAAAGCCCTGGTACATGCCGGGCAGCTGGCCCAGATTCGCGCCCACCTCCTTGCCCAGGCCCGGGGCGGTGAGCCGCCGGGCGCATGCCTCCACGCAAGGCCCCGTGCCGCAGATATAGCCTCCCGCGGCGGCCAGACCCCCGCCGGGATTCTTGATCAGCGACCCCACGGTCATGTCCGCCCCCACGTCGGAGGGCTCTATGCGCTGGACGAACTCGCCGTAGCAGTTATCCACCATGCACAGCACGTCCGGCTTCACGCTCTTGCAAAAGGCGATCAGCCGGCCGATCTGGTCCACGGAAAAGCTGGGCCGGGTGGCGTAGCCCTTGGACCGCTGGATGGTGATGAGGCGGGTCCTGTCGTTGATGGCGGCCCGGATGGCGTCAAAGTCGAAGGAGCCGTCCGGCAGAAGGTCCGCCTGCCGGTAGGTGACGCCGTACTCGGCCAGGGACCCGGGGGAGGGACGGATGCCGATCACCTCCTCCAGGGTGTCATAGGGCGCGCCCACGGGGGAGAGAAGCTCGTCCCCGGGCCGGAGGTTGGCCCCAAGGGCCAGGGCCAGGGCGTGGGTGCCGCAGGTGATCTGGGGCCGGACCAGGGCCGCTCCCGTATGGAAGCAGTCGGCGTATACCGCCTCTAAGGTCTCCCGGCCCAGGTCGTTGTAGCCATAGCCGGTGCTGGTGGAGAAGCAGGCTCCGCTGACACGGTTTTTCTGCATGGCCGCCAGGACCTTGGCCTGGTTGTACTCGGCGGTGGCGTCGATGGCGTCGAACCGGTCCCGCAGACCGGCCAGCACGCGCTCGCCATATTCATATACCTCCCGGCTGACGCCGAGGGATACGTATATCTCTTGCATGATAAGCTCTCCTTCTACCCAGGATAACTTACCATTTAGGCCCGGACATGTCAAGGGAAAAGGAAAACCGGGCGCGGCTGCGCCCGGATTCCTGATTTAACTGCCTTTGTATTTCCGGCGGGTGGCCTCGCCGCCCCGCAGGTGCCGCTCGGCCTTGTTGCGCTCCAGCACCGCCCGGGCCTGGGTGTACAAGGGCCGGTCCACATGGCGCAGCCGCTCCGACAGGTCCTTATGTACGGTAGACTTGCTCACCCGGAAATGCATTGCCGCGTCCCGGACGGTGGCGTTGTTCTCCACGATGTACAAAGCCAGATCCCTGGCCCGCTGTTCAATATCCTCTCGCACGCACATACCACTTCCCTTGCCTTACCTTGCCACAGTCTATGCGGGGCGGGGAAGCGGTTAGAACCGGCCGGAAGAAGGAAGCCGCAGACAGGCGTTCCCGCCGGTGAAATGGCGGCGGGGCCTTGCAATGGGTCCTGGCCCGCGCTATAATGTGAGCGTGATGGAACGGGGGCTGCCGGACGGGCGGCCTCCCTGTTTGCGAGGGTCCCGGGCGCTTCACGCCCGGTGGGATAGGGCGGTGGACCATGGATAAGTCTTTTGCTATTTTCGATATGGACGGGACCCTGGTGGATTCCATGGGCTACTGGGACGATGTGGCGGTGGAGTATCTGCGGGGCCAGGGGGTAGCGGAGGTGCCGCTGGAGCTGTTGCAGCGGACCGCGCCGCTGCCCATGGCGGAGACGCTGGCGCTGTTCATCCGGGAGTTTGGCCTGAACGATACCCCAGACCGGGCCCGGGCGGAGCTGCTGCGCATCATGGAGGACCACTACCGCCATGATGTGGCCCTGAAGCCCGGGGTGGAGACATATTTGGAGGGGCTTTCCCGGCTGGGCGTGGGCATGTGCGTGGTTTCCGCCACGCCGGAAAGGCTGATGGAGCTGTGTCTGGAGCGGCTGGGCGTGGGGAGGTATTTCCGGTTCGAGCTGTCCTGCGAGAGCGTGGGGGCCGGCAAGGACAGGCCGGATATCTACCACGCCGCGGCCAGGCGGCTGGGAGCGGCAAGAGCCGCGGACGCGGCGGTGTATGAGGACTCTCTGGTGGCCCTGCGTACCGCCCGGGACGCGGGATACTACACCGTTGGCGTGTACGACGCCGACGAGGCGGACCGCTGGGCCGGGATCGTGGCCCTGGCGGACGAGACGATCGAGCGTTGGCAGTGACCGGCAGACTTTACGGAAAGGCGGCGGTTAGGATATGGCCCGGTGCGTGATCATCGGCGGCGCGGCGATAAAGGATTATGAGCGGATTCGGCAGACGCTGCGGGCGGGAGACTTTTTCATCTTCTGCGACAGCGGTCTGTGCCATCTGGAAAAGCTGGGGGTCCGGCCCGATCTGGTGGTGGGGGATTTTGACTCCCACGCCGATCCCCATCTGCCGGTGGAGACCATCGTCCTGCCCAGCGTAAAGGACGATACCGATACGGTGTACGCCGCCCGGGAGGCCCTGAAGCGGGGATTTGACGAGTTTCTGCTGCTGGGGGTCATCGGCGGGCGGCTGGATCACACCCTGGGGAATCTGGCCATCCTGCTGATGCTGGACGCCCGGGGAAAGCGGTGCGCGGCGATGGACGACTACAGCCGGGTGGAGGTGGTGTCCCGGGAGCCGGCCCGGGTGCGGCACGGCGAATACCCCTACTTCTCCCTTTTGAACATCACCGGCACGGCAAAGGGCGTCACGGTCCGAAACGCCAAATACCCTTTGGCGGACGCGGAGATCACCTGCGAGTATCCCTACGGCGTGAGCAACGAGCCCCTGCCGGGAAAGACGGCGGAGATCACGGTCCGGGAGGGGAAGCTGCTGCTGGTCAAGGTGTTCCGGGACCTGGCCGCCGGCGAATGATACGGGTGCAAGGAGGTATGGGCTTATGCGGCAAGTGGATCTGAGCGCGTTTATCGAGACGGTGCGGCGGAAAGACCTGGCGGTGCGGGGCATGCGGGTGTTCCGGGACGGCCAGCTGGCCGCCAGCTATCAGCCAGGCCCGGAGCGGCGGCAGAACCAGTACTCAGGTACCAAGAGCTTTACCGCCACCGCCGTGGGCTTTGCCGTGCAGGAGGGGATGTTCTCCCTGGACGACCGGGTGCTGGACCACTTCCGGGCCGACGGGCCCGAGGCGCCGTCGGAAAATCTGCAAAAAATGACCTTGCGCCATCTGCTCACCATGTCCATGGGGGTAGAGCAGCCGCTGCTGATGGGCGATATGCGGCCCAGAATGAAGGAGAAGGACTGGGTGAAGTTCGTGCTGCGGGCGCCCGTGGTCCACGAACCGGGCAGCCTGTTCCGATATACCAACGCGGGGCCCTATCTGCTGGGCGTGCTGATCCAGCGCCTGTCCGGCATGTCCCTGGCGGCTTATCTCGGTCCACGCCTTTTCGAGCCTCTGGGGATACGGACGCCGGAGTATGAGCGGGACCCCATGGGCTACGACTTTGGCTCCAGCGGCATGTGCATGACGGTGTCCGAGTTTGCCAAGCTGGGGCTTTTGTACCTGCAAAAGGGCGTATACAACGGCGTCCGCCTGCTGGACGAGAGCTGGGTAGAGGCAGCCTCCGCGCCCCAGATCGAGACGGACGAGGGCGACGGGGAGCTGGGCCGCCACTACGGATACCTGTTCTGGGTCATGCCGGACGGTATGTACCGGGCGGACGGCATGTACGGCCAGTACTGCGTGATCGTACCGAAAAAGAACGCGGTCATAACGATCAACTCCATGCAGGAGAAAAATACGAAGCAGATCCTGCGGGCCGCCCTGCGCACGGTCCTGCCCCAGCTGTGAGGGAAGGGCGCCGCCCCGGCGGTTTTCGTTGACAAAGCCGGTCTGATCCTGTACGCTGAGCACAGAAATATAACGGGGAGGTAACGCCATGCGCGCACGTCCAGAGCCCATCGGATTGAAAGATATATCCATCCACGACGCCTTCTGGGACCGCTATACCCGCCTTGTGCCGGAGAAGATGCTGCCCTATCAGTGGCAGGCATTGAACGACCTGGTGCCGGACGCGGAACCCAGCCACTGCATCGAAAACCTGCGCATCGCCGCCGGCGAGGCGGCCGGCCATTTCCACGGTTTCGTGTTCCAGGACACGGACATCGCCAAGTGGCTGGAGGCGGCGGCCTATACCCTGGCCTGGCGGCCTGACCCGGCGCTGGAGGCTCTGGCCGACCAGGCCATTGCGCTCATCGGCCGGGCCCAGGAGCCGGACGGCTATCTGGACAGCTATTTCACCATCGAGGCCCCGAACAGCAGGTTCCGCAACCTGCGCTACGGCCACGAGCTCTATACCGCCGGCCATATGATCGAGGCGGCGGTGGCCTATTACCAGGTCACGGGCAAGCGGCGCTTTTTGGACATCATGTGCCGCACGGCGGATCTGATCTGCCGGGTCTTCCGCACGGAGGAATTCCGCTCCGCCTACCCGGGCCACGAGGAGATCGAGCTGGCTTTGATCCGGCTGTACGCCGTTACCGGCAAACGGGACTATCTGGATATGGCCCGTGAATTTGTGGACCGCCGGGGCGCCGACCCGGATTACTTTGCCCATGAGGCGGCCCACCCCGACTGGATCCCTTTCTTCGGCCAGACCCGGGACGAGCGGGTGGACACGAAATACCACCAGTGCCACATGCCGGTGCGGGAGCAGACCGCCGCCGAGGGCCACGCGGTGCGGGCGGTGTATCTGCTGACCGCCATGGCGGATCTGGCATGGGAATACCAGGACCAGACCCTGGACGATGCCTGCCGGCGGCTTTATGAGAACATCACCCAGCGGCGGATGTACGTGACCGGTGGCATCGGTTCGTCGGGCGTCATGGAGCGGTTCACCGCGGACTTCGATCTGCCCAACGACGCCGCCTATGCCGAGAGCTGCGCCTCCATCGGCCTGGCTATGTTCTGCCGACGGATGGTCCAGAACACCCGGGACGGCCGCTACGCCGACACCATGGAGCGGGCCCTGATGAACACCGTCACCGCCGGGGTGGCCCTGACCGGGGACGCTTTTTTCTACGTCAACCCCCTGTCCGTCTGGCCGGACAACTGCCTGGAGGACACCTCCATGGCCCATGTCAAGCCCGTGCGGCAAAAGTGGTTTGGCTGCGCCTGCTGCCCGCCCAATATCGCCCGCACTTTCGCCTCTCTGGGCCAGTACGCCGCGCTGACCGCCCCGGAGGGGATATGGCTGAACCTGTTTTTCACCGGCCGGCTCACCGCCGTTCTGGGCGGCCAGCCGGTGGAGATCGAATGCCAGACCGCCTTCCCCTTCGATGGGTCGGTCACGCTCCGCGTCCACGCCGCCGCGCCGGCCAATGGGGCGATCGCCCTGCGGCTGCCCGCCTACGCCAAGGACCCGGCGGTCCTGCGAAACGGCGCGGCCGCCGCCCCCCGTCTGGAGAAGGGCTACCTCTATCTGGACGGCCCCTGGCAGGACGACACGGTCCAATACGGCTTTTCCATGCCGGCCCGCTTCGTCTGGGCCGATCCCCGGCTCCGGGCGGACACGGGCCGGGCCGCCGTGATGAAGGGCCCGCTGGTCTACTGCCTGGAGGAGATCGACAACGGAGACGATCTGGCGGCCCTGTCCGTGGATACGTCCGCCGGGCTCGTCGAGAGCTATGATCCCGCTCTGCTGGGGGGCACGGCGGTGATCCGGGCCAAAGGCAAACGGCTCGCCGCAGCGGCGGACGGGGCCCTCTATCGGGACGCGCCCCCCGCCGAGACGCCGGCGGAGCTGACATTCGTTCCCTACTGCTTCTGGGGCAATCGAGGCCCCGGAGAGATGCAGGTCTGGACCAGGACCTGCTCCTGAGGCCGGTTTGACAACGGTCTGAAACGGGGATATAATGCGGATATAAGCGCATTTAACGCGTGAAAGAGCATGATCAAACGAAAAGAGACGAGCCATGAAGAGACTTTTTGATCTGGACAACCCCGTCATGCGGGCCTTGGGCAAGCTGTACGATCTGATGATCGCCAACGTCTTGTTTCTGGTGTGTTCTCTGCCGGTGCTGACCTTCGGAGCGTCCCTGGCCGCCATGACGAAGGTGACCCAGGATATCGTGCGCGAGACCGGCTCCGGGACGGCCAGGACGTTTTTCCGCGCCTTTCGGTCCAACTTCCGGCAGGCCACCGTCCTGTGGCTGATCCTGGCGGCGTTTTTTGTCTGTACAGTCTGCAATCTTGTGCTCATCGACACCTATCTCACCGGTACGGCCGCCCAGGTGATGCGAGTGGCGCTGATCATGTTCGCGGTGGTCGTGGTAGCGGTTGCCTGCTACATGTTCCCGCTTCTGGTCCGCTATGAGAACACCCTGCTTGCCCACTGCCGCAACGCGCTCATACTGACCGGCGCGAAGCTGCCCCGGACCGTGTGTCTGGTGGTCCTGACGCTGCTGCCCGCCGCGCTGGCCTACTACTCCCTGGCGTCGTTTTTGCGGATATCGCTGCTGTTTTCCGTGATCGGCTTTGCCGGACTGAATTACCTGTGCAGCCTGCTGCTCCGGCCCGTCATGGCCCAGTTGGAGAAAGACCAGACCCCGGCGGCGGAGGAAAAAGAGGACGCGGAGACGCCGGCATAAGCGCCGTACGACCATGCAAACAAGGCCCGGAATGCGCTCAGCGCATTCCGGGCCTTTGCCGGTTTTTTCTGTTTTTATAACAGTTTATGCCTTTTCAAAGCGGATGACGTTCCAGCTCAGGGCGGGGACCCTGATCTGGGCATGCCCTCCGTCCACGGTCCCGCCGGGGCCCGGCACGGGCTTCACGTTGTCCGGATCGGTCTCGGTGTTGACCGCCTTCACGTCGTCGTGGTGCAGCGTGATGTGCTCCGCCAGACGCATGCCGCCGAAAGAGCGCAGGTCGATATCCAGCGCGAAGTCCTCCGTCATGTCCCGGTTCACGCAGAACACGCTCACGCTCCCGTCGTCGGCCAGGGTGGCCGTGGTATCGATCAGGGGGACGTTCTCATAGTCCTGGCAGTCGTACGAGGGGGTCGTCACCAGGGCCTTCAGGGACGTGCCGCGTCCGTACCGGGACGCGTGCATGAAGGGATAGAAAATGGTCTGAGCCCAGCAGCCACCCCCGTTGCGGGTCATGATGGGGGCGATCACGTTCACCAGCTGCGCCAGGCACGCCACCTTCACCCGGTCCGCGTTGCGCAGCAGGGTGATCAGCATGGATCCCACCAGCAGCGCGTCCTCGAAGTTGTACACGTCCTCCAGCAGCGGAAGCGCGGGGCCCCATTTTTCCCGTTTCCAGATCTCCTCGTCCTGCTGGTTGGAGTGGTACCACACGTTCCACTCGTCAAAGGACAGGTTCACGGTCTTCTTGCTGTGCTTTTTGCCTTTCACCGCGTCGCAGATGGACACGACCGTGTGGATGAACTCGTCCATGTCCATGGTCCGGGCCAGGAAACCGGGGGTGTCGTTGGTGGGGTTACCGTAGTAACGGTGCAGAGACACATAGTCCACGTTGTCGTAGCACTCGTTCAGCATGGTCAGCTCCCAGTCGCCAAAGGTGGGCATCTCGGAGCTGGAGGAGCCGCAGGCCACCACCTGGATGGAGGGGTCCACCCACTTCATCATCTTGGCGGCCTCGTTGGCCGTCCAGCCGTATTCATAGGCGGTCTTCCGGCCCATCTGCCAGGGGCCGTCCATCTCATTGCCCAGGCACCAGAGCTTGATGTCAAAGGGCTCCCTGCGGCCGTTGGCGATGCGCATGTCGGAGAACTTGCTGCCGCCTTTATGGTTGGCGTACTCCACGATGTCCCGGGCCTGCTCCGGGCCCCGGGTGCCCAGGTTGACGGCGTACATGACCTGACTGCCGGCCTCGCCGGCCCACTGGCAGAACTCATGCAGGCCCACCTGGTTGGTCTCGGTGGTGAACCAGGCCAGATCCAGCCGTTTGGGCCGCCGGTCCCGGGGGCCCACGGAGTCCTCCCAGTTGAAGCCGGAAACGAAGTTGCCGCCGGGATAGCGCACGATGGGCACCCCCAGACGCCGCACCATCTCCAGTACGTCCCGGCGGAAGCCCAGCTCGTCCGCCTGGGGGTGGCCCGGCTCATAGATGCCGCCGTAGACCGCCCGGCCCAGATGCTCGATGAAAGAGCCGTAGAGCCGGGGGTCGATCCGGCCGATTTGATAGTCCTTGTCTAAGATAACGCTTGCTTTTTTCATAGTAAACCAATCTCCGCCGACGTAGGGCGGTCTCAGTCCTGTCCGGTGGCCCGCATGGCCCAGAGGGCCTGACCGTCGTCGGACAGGGCGGTGATGCAGCTTACGAACGCCTCCTGGGTCTCGTCGTAGCCCACGTAGCACACGCCGGTATAGGACACGCCGTCCACCGTGAGCTCGATCCTCCCGTCCTCCGCCGTGAACGTGCCCTCCGCCTGGCCGGCGATGGTCCCGTCCTGGGCGAAGTCCGCCTCCACGGAAACGTGCTCCGTCAGGTTCACGTCCTTCTCGTGGCGCAGCAGCTTGAACGCGCCGTCCAGGGTGAGCTCCGCCCGATCCTCCGCCTCAGGCACATAGCGGGTGGGGGAGACCATGGGCCAGCCGGCGTCGTTGAAGAACATCTCCCGGACCTGCACGATGTAGCGGTCGGCGTTGCCGGCGAAGCGGGTGTGGTGCAAAATGAACCAGCGGCCGCTGTCCTCGTCGAAATAGACGCTGTTGTGGCCCGGGGAGCGGATGATGCTCTCCCGGTCGCTGTTCTCCCCGGCCAGGGGCTCGAACAGGTACCCGCCCATGAGCTTGGTGCCATAGGGGGCGATGTCGTCGTTGTTCCAGAAGCTGCCGGGAGCGCACTTACAATCCAGCATGGACTGTCCCGCGGCGTCCTCATAGGGGCCGGCCACGTCTTTCGACCGGCACACCCGGATGTTGTAGCCGTCGTTGACGCCCAGCCCGCCAAAGGACAGGAACAGGTAGTAATAACCGGTCTCGTCGTTGTACACGATGTACGGCGCCTCGATGCAGCCGTGATTGCCCCCCAGCAGATGCACGCCGTAGGGCTCCTGACCGGGCAGGATCAGCCCCGTCTCCGGGTCCAGCTCCAGCAGGAAGATGCCGCCGGAATAGGAGCCGTAGACCATGTACAGCCGCTGACCGCTGGCGTCGAAGAACACGCAGGGGTCAATGGCGTTGGGGTACTGGGTGGCGTCGTAGCCCGGCTCGCCGCTCTTCAGCAGGATCTGGACGTTCTCAAAGGGCCCCTCCGGGCTGTCGCTGACCGCCAGACCCAGCGCCGACAGCGGCGAGGACCCCTCGCAGCAGCAGTAGTACATATAGTACCGCCCGTCCGTCAGTTGGATCACATCCGGCGCCCAGAAGGTGCCGGTCTGCGCCCAGGTCATGGCGTCCTTGAATTCCACGGCGTACTCAGGCTGCAGAGCGCACTTGTCCAGCTTGGAGAACATCTTCCAGTTGACCAGGTCGTCTGACCAGGCGGCCTGCATATGGCTGCCATAAATGTAAAAGCGACCATCCTCCGTGCGGAGCACGGAGGGGTCGTGAACGCTGACATTTTTGAATTTGACCTGTTGCGCGGTCTCTGCTGGCGCCGCTCCAAGCGACGCCAGCATGACCAACAGCATGGCAAAGGCCAACCATCTGACCCGCCGCACGGCGATCACCCTTTGACCGCGCCGGCCGTCATGCCTTCCACGATGAACCGCTGGGCGAACAGGTAGATCAGCAGCAGCGGCAGTATCGCGAAGCAGGAACCGGTGATCATCAGGTCGTAGTTGTTGCCGTAGGGGGACCAGAGGGTGTTCAGACCGATGGGGACGGTGTACTTGTTGGCGTCAGAGATCACCAGCATCGGCCACAGCAGGGCGTTCCACGCGCCCATGCCGGTCAGCACCGCCATGGAGGCGTAGGCCGGCTTCATGATGGGCATCACGATGCGGAAGAAGATGCCGTACTCCGTGCAGCCGTCCAGACGGGCCGTCTCCAGCAGGTCTTTGGGCACGTTGGTCAAAAACTGCCGGAAGAAGAACACCGCGCTCATGTTGACCAAAAACGGCAGCATGACGCCCGCGTAGGTGTTGCGCAGGCCCATGGCGTTGATCTGGGTGTACATGGGGAGCATCAGGATCTCCAGGGGCACCATCATGACCAGCAGCACGCACATGAACAGGGCGTTTTTGCCCTTGAAGTCGTACTTGGCGAAGCCGTAGGCCACCATGGACGACAGCAGCAGCGTCAGACCACCCTGGACCAGAACGATCATCAGGCTGTTGCGGTACCAGATGAAGTAGTTGTGTGGATTGTACTCGCCGTTGGACATGATGCCGGTGAACAGATAGCGCCAGGCCTTGACGTGCAGCAGTTCAAAGGTGGGATTCAGGTTCAGGCCGCTGACGAACAGCTCCGCGCCGCCCTTGAAGGTACCCAGCAGCAGCGCGTACAGCGGGATCAGAAACAGGACGCACAAAATGGCGAAGAATATCGTGAGCAGCGCGGTCCCTACGGGACGGCTTCCAACTTTCTCGTTCATGTCAGTCCTCCTTCTTCCTGCCGATCGTGCCGGTGACCCACAGCTGCAGCACGGTGACGATCATGGCGCCGACCAGCAGCACCAGGCCCACCGCGGAGGCGAAGCCGAGGCGGTCCACCTGCTCGAAGCCGTAGCGGTACAGGTAACCGACGATGGTGAGGCCGTAGTTCTTCGGGGAGTTGTTGCCGCCGAAGATCATGTAGCTCTCGGTGAACATCGACAGGCCCGCGTAGATGGAGATGGTCAGCACGTAGATGGTGGTGGGCTTCAGCAGCGGCAGACTGATCTTGGTGAACTTCTGCCAGTTGGTGCAGCCGTCCAGCGTGGCCGCCTCATAAAGCTCCGTGGGGATGGACTTCAGGCCGGCCATGTAATAGAGCATATTCATGCCCGTCCACCGCCAGAAACACAGCAGCACCATGGCGAACATGGACCCGCTGGCGGTCTTCAGCCAGGCGATGGGCTCCAGGCCGAACAGACCCCGCAGCTGGTTCATCATGGCGCCGTCCAGCTCGGAGAACATCATCCGGAAGATGATACCGGCCACCACGACGGAGCACAGCACCGGCATGAAGGCGATGGTCTTGAAAAGTCCGCCCGTCTTTGCCATCTTGGACTCGGTCAGGTATGCCAGCAGCATGGGCACCGGGACCAGGATCGCGCAGGTCAGGACCATGTATATCACGGAGTTTTTCACGGCGGTGTGGAAGTTTTTGTTGGCGAACAGGTTTTTATAGTTTTCAACGCCGATAAACTTGCTCCCCGCGCCGGTGACCTCCTGGAAGCTCATCTTGATGGTGGTGAGCAGCGGGTATGTAAAGAACAGAAGGAACGTGATGATAAAGGGCGCGATGAACACGAACGGGGCGATCTTCTGGTTATACAAAAGCTCCCGGTTCATGGCCACATATCCCACGATCATCGCTATACCAAGCAGCATGACCCACAGCCGCCTGCGGACGATCATGAACCACAGGTTCTGGAGGGCCGAATAGCTCTGCCCCTCCTCCAGCGCGCCAAAGAAATAGTCGCCAAGGTCGCCGTGCTGATCGTAAGCGGCGTCGAAGCGGACGGCCTTACCCTGGAGGGAGAACAGAGCGACAATGCCTACGATGAACACGATAATGCCCAGGATCAAAAGTAAGGTTGCCCGATGGCCTTCCTTCTTTTTGATCGTTGCGATCGATTGATCTTGCATTGTTTCTTCCCCTTTCCGCGCGCATCGCTCGCGATGCGCAGATTCTCGCGCGGCGTCCGTCCCGGGCAGAGGCGAAAGACGCGCTATATAAAGCGCATGGGAGCGCTAAGGCTCCCATGCATGCAAGGGTGTCTTCAGAGATCAGAACAGATCGCTGTCAATAGCGTCCTGCGCATCCTCCAGAGCCGTCGCGGTGTCGACGCCGTCAACATAGACCTCGTTCCACAGAGTGGTGCCAAGGTAGTTGTTGATGGTGGGGCTGATGCTGGTGGACTGGATGTAGCCGATCTCGTCCTTCATGGGCAGCAGCGCGTCGATGGGATAGCCGATGAAGTACTGGTTGAACTTGTTGTCGTCGGTCTTCATGATGGAGTCGTCGTCCCAAATGGAGGTGTTGCAGGGGTCGAAGCCCAGGACCTCCCAGATCTGCGCCTCGCCCTCGGGAGCGATCTTGGCGTAGACCAGGAACTCGGCGGCCAGATCGGGGTCAGTGCCGTTGGCATACACCACGGTGCCGGTACCGCCCTGGCCGATGGAGCGCATCTGGCCCTCCTCGAACACGGGAGCGGGAGCGACCACGTAGCGATCCTTGCAGGACTCGCCGATCTCATCGGTGAAGCGGCTCATGAACCAGAAGGGCATGATCACGCTGGCGATCTTGTTGTTGGCGATGTAGGCCTTGCCCTCCTCGGTGTCGGGCTGGCCGCCGGGGCAGGTCTCGCAGATACCGGCCTCCAGCCAGGACTTCTGGGTATCGATGACCTTGGCCACCTCTTCGGTGTTGATCAGGGCCTCGGTGCCGGTCTCATCCTGCCAGTCGGTGCCCAGCTGGGCGAGCATCAGGGAGGCGACCCACTGGGTGCTGGTCTCCACGGTGCCCATCCAGGCGTCGGGATCGGCTTCCTTCAGGGCGACGCCCGCGTTGTACCAGTCGTCCCAAGTCTTGATGTCTTCATAGTTGACGCCGGCGGACTCCAGCAGCTCCTTGTCATAGAAGGAGACCATCGCGCCCACGTGCAGAGGAGCGCCATAGTACTTGCCGTCCTTGGCGTAGATCTCCAGACGGGCCTTGACCAGGTCGTCCATGTAGGGGCTCAGAGCGTCGGTCAGGTCGACCAGCTTATCGCTGTAAGCCAGCACGTTGGGGAACTGGCCCAGCTCCACGTCGCAGATGTCGGGCGCGCCTTCGTCGGCCTGCAGAGCGACCTTCAGTTTGTTGTGCATGTCGTCATAGCCCAGAGTGGTCACTTCGATCTCGATCTGACGATCAGGATTCTCCGCGTTCCAACGCTCGGCGGCCTTTTCAAAGAACTCCTGATGCTGGGCGATGAACGTCCACATCGTGAGCTTGGTCGCTCCGCCGTCATCGGCAAAAGCCACCGGGGCCAGAGTGAGAACCATGCACAGGACCAAAACCATTGCAAAGACTCTCTTCATTTTGGATATACCCTCCTTAAAAATATATTGATGAGCTTTCTCCGCTCAACAATCCTGTCGAAAAGCCCCCTCTCGAGGGGCGCCAGCCGCGCCGCGTCCCGGCGGAAAGGATTTTCCTATTTATTCCAATTCAATGATATGTACTCTTTTTTGGCCCGACCATCATTAATGCAAGTATAATACACAAAAACCCTCTTCGTCAACCCTTTTTGTTTTGCGATTTCCACAAATATTGCATGAAATCGACCGCCGGTCCTTTCGCCGTCCGGGCGGGGCGTTCTCGCCGGATCCGCTTGCAATCAGGCGGTCCGCATGATAAAATGCGGTTTGAAACGGTATTGCTTTTTCAATCATAGCGCCCGGAGGGACGATATATGACCGACCTGATCTTCAATAAGCCCTGGATACCCCAGCGGGCGGACCCGTATGTGTACCGCCACACGGACGGGACGTACTATTTTACCGCATCGGTGCCGGAGTATGACGGCATCCGCCTGCGTCACGCGTCGACCCTGGCGGGCCTGGCCCAGGCCCCGGAGACGGAGGTCTGGCACAAGCATGACAGCGGGATCATGTCCATCCACATCTGGGCCCCCGAGCTGCACTATCTGGACGGGAAATGGTACATTTACTATTCCGGCGGCGACAAGGACGATATCTGGGAGATACGGCCCTACGTGCTGGAGTGTCAGGGCGATGACCCCATGGCCGGGCCATGGGTGGAGCGGGGCAAGCTGACCCGCGCTTCGGGGGACGACTTCTCCTTTGAGGCCTTCTCCCTGGACGGCACGGTCTTTGAGGACGCCGGACGGCGGTACTATGTCTGGTCCGAAAAGGTGGGCGTGGGCAAACAGATCGCCAACCTCTACATCGCCCGAATGAGCTCCCCTACCAGTCTGGAGACGGTCCAGGTGCTGCTGTCCAGCCCTGACTACGACTGGGAGCGGGTGGGCTTCTGGGTCAACGAGGGCCCGGCGGCCATCCACCACGCCGGCCATATCTACCTGACCTATTCCGCCTCCGAGACGGGTGTGAAGTACTGCATGGGTATGCTGACGGCCAGGGAGGGGACGGATCTGCTGGATCCCCTGAACTGGAAGAAGGAGCGCTGGCCTGTGCTGACCAGCGATTTCGGCAGGGGCATCTACGGCCCCGGCCACAATTCCTTCACCACCGACGAGCAGGGCAATGACATCATGGTATACCACGCCCGGACCGAGGAGAAGATCGTAGGCAACCCCCTCTATAACCCCAACCGCCACGCCATGCTGATGCGACTGCGCTGGGATGGGGCGGGAAGGCCCGTCTTTTCCTACGACGACTGACCAAAAAGGAGGCATCCCTATGGCGACGATCAGGATCGACGAGACGGCCCCCCGGGGCCGGATAGCCCCGGAGATATACGGCCACTTTTCCGAGCATCTGGGCCGGTGCATCTATGAGGGCGTTTTTGTAAAGCCGGACAGCGGCATCCCCAACGACAACGGCATGCGCCGGGACGTGGTGGAGGCTCTGCGGGAGATCCGCGTGCCCGTGCTGCGCTGGCCCGGCGGCTGCTTTGCCGACGAGTACCATTGGCGGGACGGCATCGGCCCCCGGGAAAGCCGCAAAAGGATGGTCAACACCCACTGGGGCGGGGTGGTGGAGGACAATTCCTTTGGCACCCACGAGTATTTTGAGCTGTGCCGCCAGCTTGGCTGCAAGACCTACGTCAACGGCAACGTGGGCAGCGGCACGGTCCGGGAGATGAGCGAGTGGGTGGAGTACATGACCTTCGGCGGCGTCTCGCCCCTGGCGGAGCTGCGGGCCCAAAACGGCCATAAGGACCCCTGGCGGCTGGACTATTTCGGCGTGGGCAACGAAAACTGGGGCTGCGGCGGCAACATGACCCCGGAGTACTATGCCAACCTCTACCGCCGCTACCAGACCTATGTGCGCCAGTACGACCCCGGCGCTCCCATCGCCAGGATATGCGGCGGGCCCAACGTGGACGACGACAACTGGACCCGGAAGGTGCTGGAGACCTGCTATGCAAGCCCCCACCCGCCGGAGGACTTCCATGGCTTCATGGACGGGCTCAGCCTGCACTACTACGTCCATCCCGGTGGCTGGGACAACAAGGGCAGCGCGACGGAGTTTACCGACGAGGCGTTTTATGCCACCATGGAAAAGGCCCTGTGGATGGAGGACCTTATCAAGCTGCACGGCGGTATCCTGGACCGGTTCGACCCGGACAAGAGGATCGGCCTGATGGTGGACGAGTGGGGCGCCTGGTACGATGTGGAGCCGGGCACCAATCCGGGCTTTCTCTACCAGCAGAACACTATGCGGGACGCGCTGGTGGCGGCGGTGACGCTGAACATCTTTAATAACCACTGCGACCGGGTGAAGCTGGCCTGCATCGCCCAGATGGTGAACGTGCTCCAGTCGGTGCTGCTGACGGAGGGCCCCCGGATGGTCCGCACCCCCACCTGGTATGTGTTCCATATGTACCGGGATCACCAGGGCGCCCGGCTGTTGGATACCGCGGTGGAGGGCGCCGGGACCGTGGGCGGCGGTCTGCCCAACATCCAGACGTCCGCCTCTCTGGACCGGGACGGCAAAACCGTTATGGTGACGGCGGCCAACCTGTCCCTGACCCGGGCTCAGGACGTGACCTTCCGGCTCAGCCGGTCCTACATCGCCTGCGGAGAGGGGACCATCCTGGCCGGAGACGCCCATGATCACAACACCTTTGACGAGCCTGACACGGTGCGGGAGGAGAAGCTGGACGTGATGGGCGTGGGTCCGCTGGTCAATATCCGCCTGCCCGCCTGTTCGGTGGCGGCGGTCCGGTTCAGGCTGGCGTGAGCACGCGGTGGTGCCTGCGCTGTCTTTTGCGGGAGTTCGACGAGCAGGCGTATGTGAAGACGCTGAAAGAGCGCATCGAGCGCACCCCGGCCCGGGAGCGGACCGATCCGGCGGCATATGACGCGCGGCTGGAGGTCTGCAGGGCCTGCGACCGGCTGGAGCGGGGCACATGCCTGGCCTGCGGGTGCTATGTGGAGCTGCGGGCCGCCTCCAAACGGGGCCGCTGCCCCTATGGGAAATGGTGAAAAGGATAAAAAGCACACGGCGCGGTCCTTCGGGGGCCGCGCCGCGCTATGTTTTTCCCGGCGCCTTTACACGGATCTTACATTCCCGTGGTGGCGGACTTTACAATGGACGGGTACGATAGAGACAGAAAATCGAGAGCGGGAGCGTTATTATGGACATTTTCGACCTTTTGTCTCTGGCCGGTGGGCTGAGCCTGTTTCTGTTCGGCATGAGCGTGATGGGCCAGGCTCTGGAGCGGCGGGCCGGCGGCAGTCTGCGGAGCCTGCTGGGAAAGATGACCACCAGAAAGGCGGCGGGGCTGCTGACGGGTCTGGCCGTCACGGCGGTGATCCAGAGCTCCTCCGCCACCACGGTCATGGTGGTGGGCTTCGTCAATTCGGGGCTCATGACGTTGGGCCAGGCCGTCAATGTGATCATGGGGGCCAACATCGGCACCACGGTCACGGCCTGGATACTGTCCCTGGCGGGGATCGACGGGGACAGCCTTTTCGTGCAGCTTTTGAAGCCCAGCTCCTTTACCCCGGTCCTGGCGGCGGTGGGCGTCGTTTTCTATATGTTCTGCCATTCCGACAAAAGAAAGGACACGGGGGCCATTTTGCTTGGCTTTGCCACGCTGATGTTCGGCATGGAGACCATGTCCGGGGCGGTAGCGGGGCTGGGTGACGAGCCTGGGTTCCGGCAGGCGTTTTTGCTGTTCAAGAATCCCGTCCTGGGGGTGCTGGCCGGGGCCGCGCTGACGGCCGTCATCCAGTCCAGCTCCGCGTCGGTGGGCATTTTGCAGGCCCTGGCGGCCACGGGTCAGGTCAGCTACGGCGCGGCCATCCCCATCATCATGGGCCAGAACATTGGCACCTGCGTCACGGCGCTGCTGTCCGCCGTGGGAGCCAACAAAAACGCCAAGCGGGCCGCGCTGGTGCACCTGAGCTTCAACGTGATCGGCACGGCGGTGTGGCTGAGCGTGTTCTGCCTGATCCGGGGGGCGTTTTCTCCCGGGCTGCTGGACGAGAGCGCGTCGCTTTTGGGCATCGCGGCGGCCCACTCGGTGTTCAACGTGCTGTGCACAGCGCTGATGCTGCCCTTGAGCGGCTTTTTGGAGAAGCTGGTATGCCGGCTCGTACCGGACGCCGCCCGGCGGGAGACCCCAAGCGAGCTGGACGAGCGGCTTTTGGCAACGCCGCCCATCGCTCTGGAGCGGTGCCATGCCGTGGCCGCCGATATGGCTGCCTGCGCCGACGGCGCGCTGACCGGTGCCATGGCCGCCATTCGGGCCTATACCCCGGAGCTGGCGCAGTCTGTCCGGGACGCAGAGGAACGGGCCGACCACTATGAGGACATTTTGGGCACCTATCTGGTGAAGCTGAGCGCGGAGCAGATCAGCGAGCGGGACAGCGGCGAGGCGGCGGAGCTTTTAAAGGTCATCGGGGACTTTGAACGCATCAGCGACCACGCGGTGAACATCATCCAGTCCGTGGAGGAGCTGCGCGGCAAGGAGCTGGCCCTGAGCACGGCCGCGGCGGCGGAGATGGACACGCTCACCGCGGCGGTGGGGGAGATCCTGGCCCTGAGCCAGCGGGCGTTCCTAAACCGGGACATGGCCGCGGCGGAGCAGGTGGAGCCTCTGGAGCAGGTCATCGATCTTTTGAAGGAGACATACCGGACCCACCACATCCAGCGCCTTCAGCAGGGCAAGTGCTCCATCGGGGCGGGATTCGTGTGGAACGATCTGCTGACGGATCTGGAGCGGGTCAGCGACCACTGCTCCAACATCGCCGGATGTGTCATCGACGCTCATCTGGGCAACCTGAGCATCCACGAGTCCGTCCGAGCCATCCGGGGCGACCGGGAGAAGTTCGCGGAGCGGTACGAGGGATATCTGGAAAAATACGCCCCCGCCGCCGGCTGACCGGCGCGGCGTCATATGGGCAGGCATGCCGGCGCCTGCCCGCTTTTTTGTAAAAGGCCCGTTGCCATGGACCGCAATACATTGTATACTGGTCCCACAAACCATTTTGCGGGAGGATGCGGCAATGGGTCCGGTGACGGTGAAGCGGGAGAGGCTGGTCATACCCACCTATGAGGCGGCGGCATATGACAAAAACCCCATGTTTCTGGAAAAGCGGGTCTATCAGGGCTCCAGCGGCCGGGTGTATCCCCACCCGGTGTGCGAGGGCGTGTCGGACGAAAAGACCGACCATACCTACGACGCCGTCTGGATGGAAAACGACTATCTCCGGGTCCTGCTGCTGCCGGAGCTGGGGGGCCGGGTCCAGCGGTTGTACGATAAGACAAACGGCTACGACGCGGTGTATTATAACGAGGTGGTCAAGCCGGCCCTGGTGGGCTTGGCGGGGCCCTGGATATCCGGAGGCATCGAGTTCAACTGGCCCCAGCATCACCGGCCCTCCACCTTCGACCCGGTGGACTGGGCCATCAAGAAGGGCCCGGACGGGTCCGTGACGGTCTGGATGGGCGAGACGGAGAAGATGTTTCACACCAAGGGCATGGCGGGCTTCACTCTCTATCCGGACCGGGCCTATCTGGAGATCAAAGGCAGGATCTATAACCCCACGGACCGGCCCCAGACCTTTCTGTGGTGGGCCAACCCCGCGGTGGCGGTGAACGACCACACCCAGTCCATATTCCCCCCGGACGTGCACGCGGTCATGGACCACGGCAAGCGGGACGTGTCCAAATTCCCCATCGCCGACGGGGTCTATTATAAGTACGACTACGCCCCCGGCACGGATATCTCCCGCTATAAGAACATCCCCGTGCCCACCTCCTATATGGCATACCATTCCGACCTGGACTTTATCGGCAACTACGACCACGAAAAGAAGGCGGGGCTGCTGCACATCGCGGACCACCATGTGTCCCCCGGCAAGAAGCAGTGGACCTGGGGCAACGGGGATTTCGGCCGGGCCTGGGACCGGAACCTGACCGACGCCAACGGCCCTTATATCGAGCTCATGACCGGCGTGTTCACGGACAACCAGCCAGATTTCACCTTTCTGAAGCCCTACGAGGAAAAGACCTTCACCCAGTATTTCATGCCCTACAAGGCCGTGGGGGCGGTGAAAAACGCCAGCCTGGCCGCCGCCATGAATGTGGAGCTGACGGAGGCCGGCAAGGTCCGGGCGGCGGTATACACCCCTTCCGGCCTGAAAGACGCCGTTCTCACGGTCTATGCCGGGGACCGGGCGGTGTTTTCCGCCCCGCTGGACCTGCCTCCGGCGGGGGTGTTTGAGCGGGTGATCGACGTGCCCGGCGTGGATGCGGCGGCCCTCTTGGCGGCCATCACCCGGGACGGCCGGACGATCCTGGAGCAGCGTCCCGCCGGGGAGCCGGAGGACCCGCCCGTTCCGGCGGAGGCCATCCCCGCCCCGGAAGAGCTTCCCACCACGGAAAAGCTGTATCTGGCGGCGGTCCATCTGGAGCAGTACCGCCACGCCACCCGGTCCCCGGAGCCCTACTATTTGGAGGGCCTGCGGCGGGACCCCACGGACATCCGACTCAACGACGGCTATGGCCGGTATCTGTACGGCAAGGGCCTGTTCGCCGAGAGCATCCCCTATTTCCGGGCGGCCATCAAAGCCGCCACCTGGAAAAATCCCAATCCCTACGACTGCGAGCCATACTACGACCTGGGCCTGGCGCTGAAGCGGACCGGGGACCTGGCCGGGGCCTATGACGCCTTTTATAAGGCCACCTGGGACGGAAATATGCAGCAGCGGGCCTTTTACGAGCTGGCCTGTCTGGCGGCGGCGAAGGGGGACTTCCCGGCGGCGCTGGATTTCGTGGATCAGTCCCTGGTCCGGGGCCTGCACAACCTGAAAGCCCGGACCCTCAAGACCGCCCTGCTGCGGCTGACCGGGGCGGCGGATGAAGCGGCGGCCTTCGCGGCGGAGACACAAAAGCTGGACCCCCTGGACCACGGCAGCCGGTATGAGCTTTACCGGCTCACGGGGGAGGGGCTGGACGCGTTCCGGGCCCTGCTGCGGGACGAGGAACACAGCTACATCGAGCTGGCGTTGACCTACCTGGCCGCGGGCCTCGCGGGGGAGGCGGACCGGGTCCTGGCCCTGTCGCCGGCGCCCGGCGGACCGCTGGTCCACTATTACAGATTCTACTGCACCGGCGACGGGACGGAGCTGCAAAAGGCGGAGGGCGCCAGCCCCCTCTACTGCTTCCCCAACCGTCTGGAGGACATCCCGGTCCTGGAAAAGGCCGTTCAGGCCGGCGGCCCCATGGCGGCCTATTATCTGGGTGAGCTCTTCTACGACCGGGACCGCTGGCAGGAGGCGACGGCGCTCTGGGAGGGCTGTGCGGAGAGGATCAAGCTGCCCACGGTATGGCGGAATCTGGCCCTGGCCTATTATAACAAGCAGGGGGACGGGGCGAAGGCCCGGCAGGCCATCGAGACCGCCTTCGCCATGGACCCCACCGACGCCCGGGTGTTCTTTGAGCTGGACCAGCTTTACAAGGCCCTGAACGAGCCCGTGGAAAAGCGGCTTGCAAACATGCGGGCCCATGAAGCGCTGCTGGCGAGCCGGGACGACCTGTACACGGAGTACGTGACGCTGCTGAACCTGACCGGGGCCTGTGACGAGGCCTATGACCGCATCATGGACCACGTGTTCCACCCCTGGGAGGGGGGCGAGGGAAAGGTCCCCGCCCAGTACCGGGCCGCCCTGATGGGCAAGGCCGGGTCGGACCCGGACCGGGCCATGGAATACTTGGAGGCGGCCCTGACCTATCCGGCGAATCTGGGGGAGGGCAAGCTCATCGGCAGCCTGGACAACGACATATACTACCTGCTGGGCCGGGCCTATCCGGACCGGGAGAGATCGGAGCGGGCCTACGTCCTGGCGGCCCGGGGGCCTTTCCAGCTGGCCTCGGCTACCTACTACAACGACCAGCCCCCGGAGATGATGTACTACGCCGCTAAGGCCCTGGAGGCCCTGGGGGACGCCGCCGAGGCGGAAAGGCGGTTCGACCGGTTCATCGCCTACGCCCACGAGCACATGGACGATCACGTGACCATCGACTACTTTGCCGTGTCCCTGCCGGACTTTCTCATCTTCAACGGGGACCTGGACCGGAAAAACCGGGTCCACTGTCTGTATATGGCCGCTCTTGGCTGGCTGGGCAAAGGCGATACCGCCCAGGCGAAGCAGTACGCCGCCCAGGGCCTGGCCCTGGAAAACGGCCACGCCGGCCTGCGCCGGATCGCGGCATTGTAAAATATAAAAACAGGGGCAAGCGCGAAAGCGTTTGCCCCCATTTATAAGTGGTATTCAGTTTTCCTGCACGGCCTTTATCAGGCCCGGCAGACAGGACTCGAACTTGACCCCGTACCAGTGATCGGCCTTGTCCGGCATGGTGGCCCGGATGCATTCCACGGTGTAGTCCACCGCGATGCGCAGCGCGTCCGGCAGGGGCTTTCCAAGCACCCCGGCCCCCGCCAGGGCGGAGGTGAAGATGTCGCCGGTGCCGTGGAAGGACACGTCGATGTGCTCCCGGAAGGCCTGGAAAAAGGCGTTTTTCGAGCTGTCATAGGCCACGGCCCCCTGATGGGCCCCATCGTAGTTGACGCCCGTCAGCACCGCCACCCGGCAGCCCAGACCGGTGAGCCGCCGCAAAAGGCCGTGGATATATTCCTCGTCGTAGCCGAAGGGGATGTATTCCTCCCCCAGCATGAACGCCGCCTCCGTCATATTGGGCACGATCACGTCCGCGTGACCGCACAGCCGGGCCACCCCGGCGGCGTAGGCCATGTCAAAGGCCGGGTAGAGCTTGCCGTTGTCGGCGAATACCGGGTCCACGACCTTTACCGCCTCCGGGAACAGCCGGAAGTAGTATTCCACCATGTCGATCATGTCGATGGTGCCCAGATATCCGGTGCTGATGCCGTCAAAGGTCAGGCCCTGGCTCTTCCAGTGCTTCGCGATGGCGGTCAGGTCCGCCGACAGGTCCCGGAAGGTCCAGTTCGTGAACCCCGCCGTGTGGGTGGACAATATGGCCGTGGGCACCGGGCACACCTCCAGCCCCATGGCGGACATGATGGGGTGGGCCACCGTCAGCGAGCACTTGCCGAAGCAGGACAGGTCCTGTATGGTGGCGATCCGTTTCTGTCTCATGATTGCGCCTCCAAATCTGTTTCAGTGCCACCACTATAACACAAACTGGATATATTAAAATGCCCAGTTTCGCAAAAAATTATAATATCAGATTGCCTGGAGGCCAACGGCGTTGCATTTTCCGGATAGGATGCTATAATAGCGCCGTTGGCTCTATTATACCTGAAAGATACCAGTCGCGCTCCCGGCTGACGCCGAAACCGCGCGACATGGTATAAGGCGGCATATGGATATCATCATCATTTTTCTGGGCTGCGCGCTGGGGTGCGCCCTGAATACGATCTGCGGCTTTGGGTTCGGCGTGGTGTGCATGATGTTTTTACCCTACATCATGGGCTCCACGGTCCAGGCCGCCACGGTGGTCAACGCCGTCACGTTCCTGCAGGCCGCCGTTTTGGCGGTCCGCTACCGGCGGCATATCCGGTGGAAGCTGCTGTGGACGCCGCTGGCGGCGTATCTGGTGGTCGGCGCGGCGGCGGTGCGTCTGGCGGTGGGGCTGGACAACGAGCTCCTGAAGCGCATTTTGGGGGCCTTTTTGCTGGTGCTGAGCGGGTATTTCATCTTCGCGGCCAAGCGGGTGCGGATGCGCGCCGGCGTCCGCAACGGCCTTATCGCCGGCACGGTAGGCGGAGTCATGAGCGGCATGTTCGCCACCGGCGGGCCACCCGCCAGTCTGTACTTCTCCGCCGTCACGGAAACAAAGGAGGAATACCTTGCCACCATCCAAGCCTATTTCACAGTCACCAATTTCTACGTGGTGGCGGTGCGGGCCCTGAACGGGGCGCTGACCGAGGCCGTGGCCCGGGCCGTGGGCGTGGGCGTGGCGGGCCTGCTGCTGGGTAACTTCCTGGGGGAGATGGTATTCAAGCGGGTGGACGTGAACTTCATCCGCAAGGCCATTTACGTCATGATGGCCCTCTCCGGGGCCGCTATGGTATTCATGTGACGGGACAAATGTAAAAACGGCTGCTTTACGCAGCCGTTTTTTATTGCCACCGGTCCAGCAACTTTCGCATGTATCCGGTCACGTCCATGCCGTATACCCGGTCCAACAGGGACCGGTCCAGGTCCTCCGCCGGGCACTGGGCCAGGGCCGCGCCCTCTTCCATGACCAGCACCCGGTCCGCGAAGGACAGGGCCAGGGACAGGTCGTGGAACACCCCTACCACGCACCGGCCCTCCCGGGCCGACCAGGCCCGCAGACTGTCCGTCAGCTCCGCCTGGTATTGCAGGTCCAGGTGGTTGGTGGGCTCGTCCAGCAATACTACCGCCGGGTCCTGGGCAAAGGTCCGGGCCAAAAACACCCGCTGGAGCTGTCCGCCGGACAGCTCGGTAATGAGCCGGTCCCGAAGAGGCCACAGTCCGGTCCGTTCCAGACTATCCCGGACGGCCTGCCGGTCCGCCTCGTCGTCCCGGTCCAGCAGGCCCCGTCTTCGCTGCCGGGCGTACCGGCCCATGCGCACGGTCTCATAGACCGTGTAGGCAAAGTACACCGGCGCCAGCTGGCTCATGAGCCCCACCCGGCAGGCCAGCTCCCGCCGGGAGAGCGAGCGGGCGTCGGCCCCGCCGACGGTCACGCTGCCCTCGTAGGGCAGCAGCCCCGCCAGAGCACGCAGCAGGGTGGTCTTGCCGCAGCCATTGGGGCCCAGGATACAAAGCCGCTCCCCCTGGCCCACGGCAAGGGATATGTCCTTTATCACCGGCTGGCCGCCATAGCCGCAGGTGATATGCTCCGCTTGCAGCAGGATCACGACGGCCCACCCCGCTTTCTGCCGGCAAAGTACACGTACAGGAAAAAGGGCGCGCCCAGCAGCGCTGTGATGGAGCCGATGGGGATCTCCCGGGGCGGGGTCAGGGTCCGGGCGGCCAGGTCGCACAGCACCATGAACGCGCCGCCGAACAGGGCGCTTGCGGGGAGCACCTTCCGGTGGGACGCGCCGAAAAACCGCCGCACCACATGGGGCGCGATCAGATCCACGAAGCCGATGATCCCCACGAAAGCCACCGCCGTCCCCGTCAGCACCGCCACGGCACAGATGAGGCCGGTCTTGCACCGGCGCAGCGCCACCCCCAGGGCAAGAGCCTGCTCCTGACCAAAGGTCATCACGTCCATCTCCCGGGCGTATGCCTGAAAGAAGCACAGCCCCGCCGCCGTCACCGCCAGCAGCACCCACACGCTGGACCACTCCCGCATGGAGAAGCTGCCCAGTAGCCACAGGTTGATCCGCTGGGCGTAGCCGGGGGAGAGGGTCGCCAGCAGGTTCATGACGGCGTTGAAGAAAAGGCTTGCCACCATGCCGATCAGCACGATGGTCACGCTGCCCAGGCCCCGGTCGATGCGCCCGGCGGCCCAGAGAACGAAAAATACCGTCCCCAGCGCGCCCAGCAGGCTCACCGCCGGCAGGGCGAACATGCGCCCGGCCCCGGCGGCCAGCCCCGTCACGATCACGATGGCGGCCCCCAGTCCCGCGCCGGAGGATACCCCCAGCGCGAAGGGGGAGGCCAGCGGGTTTTGCAGCACCGACTGCATCACCGTGCCGCTGGCCGCGAGAGCCGCGCCGGTGATGAAAGCCAGCAGCACCCGGGGCAGACGCATGTCCATCACCATGGCGGGATACACCGTGCCGATCCGCTCCGGCAGAGCCGCCCCGAAGAGGCGGCTTGCCAGAATGGACAGGATGTCGCCGGGCGGGATATAGACGCTGCCCACCGCCGTCCCTACCAGGATGCTCCCCAGGGCGGCCAGAGCCAGCAGCGCCATTTTCCCCCCGGTCTTCACTTTTTATAATAGTCCGGATAGACGGCCTGGGCCATCTGCTCCAGGGCTTTGACCACGTTCTGGTCGGGCACGGAGGAGGCGTTGGTATCGATGGGATAGACCCGCTCCTCCGCCACGGCGGTCACCCCGGCCCAGCCGTCCCGGGACAGGATCTCCCCCACGGGATCGTCGATGTAGTTGACGCTGGTCAGGATCACATCCGGGTCCGCTGCCGCCACAGTCTCGGCCTCCACGGATAGCCAGCCCTCCTGGTCCGCCAGGATGTTCTCCGCGCCGATGAGGCCGAGCATCTCGTTCAAAAAGACCCCGTCACCGAAGCTGTACATATAGGGAGCGGCGGAGATCTCAAAGTAGACGCTCTTGCGATCCTCCTCCGGGATGGTCTCGCCGATGGCGGCGATGCGGTCGATGTCCGCCTGCATATGGTCGATGAGCTCCTGGCCGGCCTCGTTCTCGCCCAGCAGGGCGGCCACGAAAGCGATGTCATCCTCGATGCCCTGGAGACTGTCGCTGTCCGGCACGCAAGCCACGCAGGCACCCAGATCCACCAGAGGCTGGAAAGGGTCCTCCTGGTCGTAGAGGGACAGGTTGCTCACCAGCACCAGATCCGCCTCCAGACCCGCAAGCTGCTCCATGTCCGGGGCCACCATGTCAAAGACCGGCAGGTCCGGATCCATCCCCTCCAGAGCCGCGCTGTTGGTGTCGCAGGCCACGATCTGATCCCCATGGCCCAGGGCTGTCACCATCTCGGTGACCGAGGGGGCCAGGGTCACGATGGACTCGATCTTCTCCGGTGGTTCAATGGGCGCGCCGCTGCGGTCCTCCGTTGGGGGCGCGGGCGTGGGCGTCTTATCCGCCGCCAGGGCGGCGACGTTAAGGCCCGGCAGCAGGGTCAGGGCCAGCAATAGTGAAACGATCTTCTTCATGCTTTTTCCTCCAAGAGATGATTTTTTAGGTCTTTCCCGCCCCCGAAAAACAGAACACCTTTCCGGTTGGAAAGGCGTTTCATGCAAACTTTGGCGGCGTCGGGCAGTCCTGCTGACGCTGCCCGGCGCGGCGGCTCATGCACAAACCCATCCATCGTGGACCTGCACAGGACAGCTCAGCGATCCGGCTCAGCGTCGTTGGACGCATCACGGTGGCGGGACCGCGGGGGATTCGCACCCCACTTCTCTGACAGACGACTGCCCGTAACGTATTCTGTTTTCCGGGAACAGGGGGGGATATGCCGCGTCCCGCCGCGTCTGACGGCCGGGCGCGGGACCATTGTATAGGCCCGGCGGGCCCCTTGTCAAGGGCCCGCCGGAGGAATATGTCATTTTACAAGAGCCGGATCAGCGCCATATAGATGGCGGTGCCGGACAGGATGCTGACCAGGGAGTTTTTCCGCCAGACCTGCAGCGCCACCACCGCCGCGGCGGCCAGAAGCTCCGGCGCGCCGTAGGGAGCGGCGGTCAGGACCGTGTCCTTCAGACAGTAGATCACCAGCATGCCGATGATGGCCTGGGGCAGCACGTCTCCCAGGTAGGATATGTACGCCGGCACCGGCCGGCCCTTGCGGAAAATGAGAAAAGGCAAAAACCGCAGCAGCATGGTCACCGCCGCCATGACGGCCACCAGCACCGCCGCGTGGGCGTTGGAGGTCATTGTTCCGCCGCCCCCTTTCCGGCCCGGTCCAGCCGGGGCCGCAGGGCGGTCAGCGCCGCCGTGATCACCAGCATGGCGGGGATGAGAAAGCGATCCGGCCCGAAAATGAGCAGGCAGACAAGGGTCCCGAAAAGCCCCGCCAGGGCGGGGATGTGGTCTTTCGTGTCCAGCCACTGCTGGGTGAACGAGGCCACGAACAGCGCGGTCATGGAAAACTCCACCCCGGCGGTGCTGAAGGGCAGCGCCGCGCCCAGGATGCTGCCCAGCACGCAGCCAATCACCCAGTAGCACTGGTCGAAAGCCGACACCAGAAACCGGTACAGATTGGGGTCCGCCCCCGCCGGGGCCGCGCCGTCGCACAGCAGGGAATAGGTCTCGTCGGTCAGGGCGAAGATCATGTAGGGTTTATACCGGCCCGCGTCCCGGTACCGGCCGATCATGGAGATGCTGTAAAAAAGATGCCGGGCGTTGACCATGAAGGTGGTCAGTATGGCGGTGACCACCGACGCGCCCCCGGCCAGCAGACCCACGCCCACGTACTGCATGCTCCCGGCGTAGATCAAAAGGCCCATGGCGAAGGACCACAGCACCCCATAGCCCGCGTCGTGGAGCAGTATGCCGAAGCCGATGCCCAGCACCACGTACCCGGCCATGACGGGGAGGGACTTGACAAAAGCCTGCCGCACCACAGAATTTGTATTTTTCTTTGTATCCATTGCGAATCTGTCACCCGCCGGCGGCCCGAGACGTCACCGGCCCATGGGGATCTTGTCGGCCCCCAGCATCTGCAGGTTCTCCAGCACGCCCCGACCGTCGGCCTGGGCGATCATGGCGTCCCGGGTCTTTTTGGCCTCGGCGATGGTCATGTTCTTGCTGGGGCCGCCCACGCAGCCGCCCTCGCAGACCATGCCCTCGATGAAGTCCTCAGGCAGCTTGCCGGCTTTCAGCAGCAGCAGGGCCTTTTTGCACTCCGCCGCGCCGGAGCACTTGACCACCTTGGGGTCTATGTCCTCGCCCATCTCTTTCAGGCACTGGAGCACCGCCGCGGCCACGCCGCCGCCGTTGCCGAACCGCTTGCCGAACACGCTGCTCTGCTGGACCGTGTTGGCCGCCGGCTCCAGCTCGATGTCCTTGCCGTACAGCAGCGACCGGGCTTCCCCGTAGGTCAGAACATAGTCCGCGTTGTCCTCCACCCCGTGGAGGTTCACCTCGCTCTTTTTGGCGATGCAGGGGCCGATGAACACCGTCACCGTCTCGGGATCCTTGGCTTTCAGATACCGGCTCACGCCGCACATGGGGGACACGGTCTGGGACATGTTTGCCGCCAGGGCGGGGTAGTGGAGGTTTATCATATTCACGAAAGCGGGGCAGCAGGAGGTGGTCATCTTCTTGCCCTCTTTGTATGCATCGGCCCACTCTTTGGCCTCGGCGGCGGCGGTCATGTCGCCCCCCAGGCCCACCTCCACCATGTCGACGAAGCCGGCCTTTTTCAAAGCCACACGCCAACTCTCCATGGTGATGTCGGGGCCGAACTGGCCCTCCGTGGCGGGGGCCAGCATGGCCACCACCTTTTTACCGGATTTGATGGCCCGGATCACATCCACCACGGCGGCCTTGGTGCCGATGGCCCCGAAGGGGCAGTTGTGGATGCAGATGCCGCAGCGGATGCATTTCGACTCGTCGATCTTGCAGATGCCGTACTGATCATAGGTGATGGCGTCGGCGGGGCAGGCTTTCTTGCAGGGCCGCTCCAGGTGGGCGATGGCGTTGTAAGGGCAGGCCTGGGCGCACTTGCCGCACTCACGGCATTTGCTTGGGTCTATGTAGGACCGGGTGGGGCCCATGGAGATGGCCCCGAACTGACAGGAATTCTGGCAGGCCTTGCCCATGCACTTGCGGCAGTTGTCCGTCACGATGTAGGAGGCGATGGGACACTCCTCGCAGGCCGCCTGGATCACCTGGACCATATTGTCCGAGTGCTGTCCCGATGGGCACAGCCCCTCCGCCAGACGGATGCGCTGGCGAATGATCTCCCGTTCTTTGTATACGCAGCAGCGGAACTGAGCCTGGGGGCCGGGGATCATCTGGTAGGGGATGGTGTCCCGGGCCTCGTCCAGCCTGTCCTCCCAGGCCAGCTTGCAGACCAGGCGCATGACCTCATGCTTTACCTGGGCGATGGCTTCGTCGTTGGTTACCATATCGTTCCTCCTCGCGGGATCGCGTTATATCTTTATCATACTCGCTCGCTTTGTGACAATATTATATATGCCTCGGCGGGAAAATGCAAAAAAACTTTCTGCCAGGTTTCCAGGATGTAAAAGACCACGGCCTCACAGGCCGCGGTCTTCTATGTGCGCGCTTTATTTCCAGGCGTCGAATTCCGGATCGGTACACTTGACGTAGTGGGTGCCCTCTAAGAGGTGATAGGTCCCCGCGTTGTAGTCGATGCCGGAGGTCTTGTAGTCGTAGCTCATGGCCACCCGCCGCTTCTCCACCGCCGGGTTGGGGGCCGGGATGGCCGACAGCAGGCTCTTGGTGTAGGGGTGGACCGGGTGGGCGAAGATCTCGTCCGTGGTGCCGGTCTCCAAAAGGTGCCCCAGGTGCAGCACCCCGATCCGGTCGGAGATGTATTTGACCATGGAGAGGTCGTGGGCGATGAACAGGTACGCCGTGCCGGTCTCCTCCTGGATGTCCTTCATCAGATTCACCACCTGGGCCTGGATGGACACGTCCAGGGCCGAGATGCACTCGTCGGCGATGATCAGCTTGGGGTTCATGATCAGGGCCCGGGCGATACCCACCCGCTGGCGCTGGCCGCCGGAGAACTGGTGGGGGTAGCGGCTGGCGTGCTCCGGGGCCAGGCCCACCTTTTCCAGGATGGCCCGGACCCGGTCCCGTTTCTCTGCGGCGCTGGAGCACATGTGGTGGATGTCCAGCCCCTCGCCGATGATGTCCTCCACCTTTTTGCGGGGGTTCAGCGACGCCATGGGGTCCTGGAAGATCATCTGCATCTGGGTCCGCAGGGCTTTCTGGTCCGACGCCTTCATCCTGCCGGAGATGTCCATGCCGTTGAAGCGGATGGAGCCGGCGGTGGGGTCGTACAGCCGGATCACGCTCCGGCCGATGGTGGATTTGCCGGACCCGGACTCGCCCACCAGGCCGTAGGTCTCCCCGGGATAGATCTCGAAGTCCACGTCGTCCACGGCCTTGACCGTGAAAGTATGACTGACCTTGAAGTACTGCTTCAGGCCCGTCACCTTCAGGAGGGGCGACCCGTTATAATTCACTGCCATGCTTTGCCGCCTCCTCTTTCATGCGCTCGATGCGGGCTTTCAGCTCCGCCGGCATCTCCACCTTGGGGGCCCGGGGGTCCAAAAGCCAGCTGGCAACATAGTGGTCCTCGGTGATCTTGAACATGGGCGGCTCCGCCTTGTCGTCCACCACCAGCGCGTACCGGTTCCGGGGCGAAAAGGCGTCGCCGGGCTTTTCATACAGCAGGTTGGGGGGCGAGCCGGGGATGGTGTAAAGCCGCTCGTCCGCTGTGTCCAGATCCGGCATGGCCGACAGCAGACCCCAGGTGTAGGGGTGGCGGGGGTCGTAGAAGATCTCGTCCACCGTGCCCTTTTCCACGATCTTGCCCGCGTACATCACGTTCACGTAGTCCGCCACCTTGGCCACCACGCCCAGATCGTGGGTGATGTAGATGACGGAGATGCCCCGCTCTTTTTGGAGCCGGCGGATCAGCTCGATGATCTTGGCCTGGATGGTCACGTCCAGGGCCGTGGTGGGCTCGTCACAGATCAGCAGGTCCGGGTCGCAGCTCAGGGCGATGGCGATCACCACCCGCTGGCGCATGCCGCCGGACAGCTGGTGGGGGTAGTTTTTCATCCGCTTTTCCGGATCGTCTATGCCCACCTCCCGCAGCAGCTGCACCGCCTTGGCGTAGGCCTCCGTCTTGGGGGTCTTGAAGTGCCAGATCATGCCCTCCATGATCTGCTTGCCGATGCTCATGGTGGGGTTGAGACTGGTCATGGGGTCCTGGAACACCATGGCGATGCGCTTGCCGTTGATGTGGTCCCGGATCCATTTTTTCGGCTGGGTCAGGATGTCCACCGTGGCGGGAGAGCCGTCGGCGTGGTGGTAGCTGAACTGGATGGTCCCCCGGTTCACCGTGGCGTTGGAGGCCAGGATGCCCATGGCCGCCTTCATGGTGACGGACTTGCCGGAGCCGGACTCGCCCACGATGGCGACCGTCTCGCCGGTGAACAGGTCGATATCCACCCCCCGGATGGCGTGGACCACGCCCGCCGTGGTCTTGAAGGAGATGTCCAGGTCTTTTATGTCGAGTATCTTTTCTTTGTCAGACATCGGAACACCTCACATTTCCTTCATCTTGGGGTCCAGCGCCTCCCGAAGCCCGTCTGCCACCAGGTTGAAGCTGAACATCAGCAGCGCCATGGCGATCACAGGGGGGATGATCTGGTAGGGGTGGGTGGTAAAGGCGTTGAAGCCCTCGGAGATCAGCGAGCCCAGGGAGCACCGGGGCACCGGGATGCCCAGGCCCACGAAGCTCAAAAACGCCTCCGTGAAGATGGCGGTGGGGATGGAGAACATCACCTGAGTGATGATGGGTCCGATGATATTGGGCAGGACCTCCCGGAAGATGATGAAGAACTTGCCCGCGCCCAGGGTCCGGGAGGCCAGCACGAATTCCTGCTCCTTGAGCTTGAGCATCTCCGCCCGGGCGATGCGGCTCATGCCCACCCACTCGGTGAGCATCAGTGCGAAGATGATGGTCAGCATGCCGGGCTCCAGCACCAGCAGCAGCAGCGTCACGATCACCAGCCGGGGGATGCCGTTCATGATCTCCAGAAACCGCTGCATCACCATGTCCACCCGGCCGCCGAAGTAGCCGGAGATCAGGCCGTAGCTCATGCCGATGATCATGTCGATCAACGCCGCCGCCGCGGCGATGATCAGGCTCACCCGGGCGCCGGACCAGGTCCGGGTCCAGATGTCCCGGCCAAAGTTGTCGCTGCCGAACCAGTAATACACGTCGGTCAGGTCTTTTTCGATGTAGTTGTTGACGGTCTTGTTGCCGGAGGTGGTGTGCATGGTCTCGGAGCCGTCGAAAATGCCGTAATTCTCCAGCCCCTGCACCCGGGGAGCCAGGTTTTTCTGGGTCAGCTGCTGGCCGTCGTAGGTGTAGGCATTCATGCCGGGGCCCACGATGGACATGAGGGTGATGATGATAATGAGGGCCAGACCCAGCACCGCGCTCTTTTTGCGGAAAAACCGCACCAGCACATCTTTCCAGAAGCTCTGGGAGGCAAAGTTGGTATCCAGCATCAGCGCGTCGTCGGCGTTTTTCAGCACGAAATCGGCGTCGGTGGGGACATAGGCGGTCTCGGCGGCCGCCAGAACGGGCTGTTTCTTTGCCATATCAGTCGCCCTCCTTTGCCAGCCGGATGCGGGGATCGATGACGCCGTAGAGGATATCCACCACCAGCATGATGCCGATATACATGGCGGAGTAGATGAAGCTCAGGGAGATGACCACGTTGTAGTCGTTGGATTGGATGGCGTTGACCAGCAAACTGCCCACGCCGGGGATGGCGAAGATCTTCTCCACCACCAGCGAGCCGGTCATCAGATCCACGATCAGCGGCGCCAGCACGGTGATGATGGGGATCAGGGCGTTTCTGAGGGCGTGGCGGAAGATCAGCGCCGGGCCGGACACGCCCTTGCTCTCGGCCAGGAGCATGTAGTCGCTGTCCAGCACCTCCAGCATCTCGGTCCGGGTGAACCGGGCGATGGAGGCCATGGTGAACATGGAAAGGGCGATGCTGGGCAGTACGCTGGACTGGGTAGCCAGCTGGGTGTTGTACAGCATGGGGAACCACTGCAGCCGGAACCCCAGCGCGTAGCTCAAGGCCAGGGCAAACACATAAGAGGGCACCGATACGCCGATAACGGATATGACCGTGGCCAGGGTGTCCCAGAAAGTGTCGTGCTTCAGCGCGGCGATCAGCCCCAGGATCAGCCCCATCACCGCTCCCAGGGCCACCGCCGCGCCGCCTATGTAGATGGAGGTGGGCAGACGGGTCTGGATCAGCTGGGAGATGGGGGTGTTCTTGGAGATGTTGTAGCTGACGCCGTAATCGCCCCGGAGCATGTTGCTCACGTAACGGAAAAACTGCACCAGCACCGGCTGGTCCAGGCCGTATTTGGCATAGAGCGCGGCACGCTGGTCGTCGTTGAGCTTTTCATCGTTGAAGGGCGAGCCGGGCATGAGCTGCATCAGGATGAACAGCACCAGCAGTATCGCCAGCAGCGTGAACAGCGACGTGAAAAGCCGTTTGAGCGTGTATTTTTTCACGGTTGCCTCCTTTTGGTTCGTCTGAACAGTGGCAACACAGGTCCCGTTGCCACTGTTCAGGCAAGCCTTTATGAAAAGGCCGCGCCAAAGTTTGCGCTTCGGCGCGGCCGGACTTACATGCTGTGAGCGGAAGCTCAGCCCTCTTTGACCACGTTCTTGAACACGCGGTTGAGAGCGCAGGGATGATGCTCGATGCCGGTGACGGAGGGAGAGATCATCTCCGCGTTGGCCTGGGTGTACAGCGGGAAGATCACCGCGTCGGCCATGACCAGCTCCTCGGCGTCGTACAGCCGGGCCCAGCGGCCCTCGGCGTCCGTGCACAGGTCGCCGGTGGTGCACTCGTCGATGATGGCGTCATATTCCTCGTTGCTCCAGAAGCCGTAGTTGTTGGAGTTGTCGGTGACCCACATGCCCAGGTAGGTCATGGGATCGGCGTAGTCGGGGCCCCAGCGGGTCAGACCCAGCTCGAAGTCGCCGTTCTGCATATCCTCCACGCGCTGCTTCTTGGGCTCGATGGTCAGGTTGACGGTCAGGCCGGGCAGAGCGGTCTCCCACTGGCTCTTCAGCACCTGGGCGACCTTCTGGGGGGCGTCGTCGGCGTCAACGATCATGTCCAGCTCCAGAGAGTCGATGCCCAGCTCTTCCAGGCCGGCAGCCCAGTACTCGGCGGCCTTGTCGGTATCGTCGGCGCAGTAGTCGGCGTACTTGGACTGATCGCCGGAGAAGTCGGAGCCGTCCGGGCCGGTGGCGAACTGCAGAGGCACGGCGGTGTAGGTGGGGATGGAGCCGTCCATCAGCACGCCCTCGGTGATGTCAACACGGTTGATGGCGTAGGTCAGAGCCATGCGGACGTTCAGGTTGGCAAGAGCCTCCACGCCCTTGATGTTGGGGCTGACATACCACAGGTAGCCGGCGCCCACGGTCAGGAAAGCGGGGTCGTCCTTGACCTGCTCCACCTGCTCGCCGTTGACCAGGGTGGTGTCCAGCGCGCCGGTCTGATAGCTCATGAGGGCCTGCTGGGAGTCCTGGATGACCTGGTAGTTGACGCCGGAGATCTGCACGCTGTCGGCGTTGTAGTAGTCGGGGTTCTTGGTCATGTGGAAGGCGGTGGCGGCGGGCTCATAGCTGTCCAGGATGAACGCGCCGTTGGAAAGCACGGTCTCGGGGCTGGTGCCGAAGGTGTCGCCCACGGACTCATAGAACGCCTGGTTCACGGGATAGTAGGTGGGGAAGTACATCAGGCTCAGGAAGTAGCTGACGGGCACGTTCAGGGTCACTTCCAGGGTCTTGTCGTCCACGGCCTTGACGCCCAGCTCGGAGACGTCCTTCTCGCCGGCGATGATCTCGGCGGCGTTGACCACCTGGCCGATGTCGCTGAGCATGTAGGAATACTCAGAGGCGTTGGCGGGGTCCACGGCGCGCTGCCAGCCAAACACGAAGTCGGCGGCGGTCACGGGATCGCCGTTGCTCCACTGCGCGTCGCGCAGATGGAAGGTGTAGACGGTGCCGTCGTCGGAGATGTCCCAGCTCTCGGCGATGGCCGGGATGGCGCCGCCCTCGGCGTCCATCTGGGTCAGGCCGTCGGTGTAGCCGGCGATGACCTCAAAGGAGGTGCCGTCAGTGGCGATCTGGGGGTCCAGGGACTCCACAGGGGTCTCGACCATCACGTTCAGGTCGGAGCCCTCCGCCGCCATGGCGGGCACAGCCAGGGAGAGGATCATGGCCAGCGCGAGAATAAGTGTTGCCAGTCTCTTCATTTTGGTTCCTCCATAAAAGATTTTCGTACCGCGGGCCCGGCGGCGGACCGCCTGCATCCGCTATGTACACGCAATTCCGCTTTTACGCGGTAATTATACAATATTTTATTACGTTAATGAATAAAAAGTCAATGGCACTTTATAACAAAACGGCAGGGCATATCCGCGTAAAAATCGGGACTATAGGCAAAAGACCGGGCCGTATACCCCGGGTCGTCGGAAATGCGGCTTTTGGTTGTAACGGACCGGCGCATGTGGTAAACTATATAAAAAGGCGCGAAAGAGCGCGGGGAGGATGGAGATCTTGCTGCATAAAATAAAAGAAAAGCTGCCAAAGGGCCGGTTCGGTCAGGTGCTGTTCAGCCTGATCGTCACGGCGGTGGTGGGGTTCGTGTACTTTTACGTGTCCCTGCCGGCCCTCAATTTCCAGGACGGGGCCTTTTATACCTTTCTGATATTGCTGTGCGCGGTGTACATCGGCTGCGCGGTGCTGACCACGGTGAAACGGAGCGTGACCGGCGGCGGTGACGACGGCGCCGCCCAGGTGGTGCGCACGCCGGGCCAGAAGATCCGGGAGGGCCTTCGCTTCATCCGCAGCAATTGCCTGCCGGTGGGCGTGCTGCTGGCGGTGGTGCTGGCGGCGGCGCTGGTAGGCAAGGTCATATCCCTGCCCGTGTTCCGGGCCGGGGCCTACCGGGAGCTGCTGGACGTGCAGACCGCCGACTTTGCCCAGGACGTGGCCCAGATATCCTTTAACGAGATCCCCACCCTGGACCGGACCTCCGCCAACTACCTGGGGGACCGGCAGATGGGCACCTTGAGCGACATGGTGAGCCAGTTCGAGTATTCCAACGACTCCACCCAGATCAACTACCAGGGCCGGCCCGTGCGGGTGGCACCCATCGGATACGCGGACCTGTTCAAGTGGTTCACCAACCGGGGCGGCGGCCTGCCGGCCTATGTGGTGGTGGACATGGTGACCCAGCAGGCCCAGGTGGTGCGCTTGGCCGAGGGCGTGAAATACTCCTTCTCCGAGCCTTTGAACCGGAACGTGCTGCGGCATCTGCGGTTCCAGTATCCCACCATGATGTTCTCCACGCCGGAATTTGAGATCGACGAGGACGGCCATCCCTGGTGGGTGGCGCCCCGGCTGGTGAAGACCATCGGCCTGTTCGGCGGACGGGACATCCGGGGGGCGGTGCTGCTGGACGCGGTCACCGGCGAGAGCCAGTATTATGAAGAGGTCCCCGCCTGGGTGGATACCTTGTATACCCCGGCGCTGATCATGGAGCAGTACGACTACCACGGCACCCTGGTCCACGGCTTCATCAACTCCATTTTGGGCCAGCGGGACGTGACCATGACCACGGAGGGATATAACTACATCGCCATGAACGACGATGTGTACGTCTACACCGGCGTCACCTCCGCCAACGCGGACCAGTCCAATCTGGGGTTCCTGCTCTGCAACATGCGCACCAAGGAGACCCGCTACTACGAGGCCCCCGGCGCCACGGAGACGGCGGCCATGGCCTCCGCCATGGGCGTGGTCCAGGACCTGGGCTATACCGCCACGTTCCCCCTGCTTCTGAACATCTCCGACCAGCCCACCTATTTCATCCCCCTGATGGACGCCACGAATCTTGTGAAGAGCTACGCCATGGTGAACGTGGCCCAGTACCAGATCGTGGCGACCGGCTCCACGGTACCCGCCTGTGAGCGGACCTACGTGGGCATGCTGTCCGACCGGGGCGTGGTGAAAAACGACGCTCTGCCGGAGGTCCAGGCCGAGGCGGAGGGCACGGTGGAGGAGATCCGCACCGCTGTCCTGGGCGGGGCCAGCTGGTACTATATCCGCCTGGAGGGGGAGGACGTATTTTACGCCGTCTCCGCCGAGCAGGATCAAAACGCCATCATCCTCAGCGAGGGTGACCGGGTCGCCGTGGTCTATGAGGTCCCGGAGGAGGGAACGGACCCCGGCCCGATCCTGCAGGCCTACTCCGTCGCGATAAAATAAGCGTTCCCATGGCAAAGGCACGCCCGGCGGGCGTGCCTTTTTCGTCTGTGCTTTTTCTATGTCCTGCCGCCGGTCAAAACGGCGTAGAAGCGGGGCAGGAGCTCTTTCAGTATCATGCTCCCCAGGATGCAGCCGCCGATGATGACGGCGGGGATACCCACATACTGGAGCACCTGGAAGGGCACCGTGGACGGCAGCAGCCGGGCCGCGGCCTTTTTCAGGAACGTCAGGGCCAGCTCGTGGAACAGATACACCGGCATGCTGTATCCGGCCAGCCGGAGCAGGAACCGCCGCCAGCCGCCCCGGCACCAGGCGGTGGCCCGGGTGAAGAACAAAAGCCCCAGGATGATGGACACATGCCGGACCAGATATTGCAGCTGCGCCCCCCGCAGGGCGGTATCCGCCGCCACCGCCGCGGCATAGGCCGCCCCCAGCAGAAGGCCGGGCAGCCGGTCCGCGTCGGACAGCTGCAGGCCGTATTTCACCGCGTAGCAGCCCAAAAAGAAGTACACGACCGCCTGTTGGCTGAGAAACCAGGGCATCTTCAGGTCCAGGACCATGGCTGCCGCCAGGGCCAGCAGCGTCAGCCGGGGCAGCCGGTCGATCAGCGCCCGGATCGCCGGGACCAGCAGGTTCAGGGCCAGCAGATCCCGCATGAACCAGAAGGGATACACCAGCGGCACATAGTCCGGCCCCCGCAGACCGGCGTAGGCGTTCAGAAGGTCCTTCCAGGACCAGCCCCGGACATTGTACACCGAGTCGTCCAGCACGAAGCCGCTGAGCGGGCCGATGTGCTGGGCGGCAAAGATCGCCCCGATCCAGAAGGTGGTGATGATCACATAGGGCACCAGAAGGCTCTTCACCTTTTTTCGCATGTTATCCGCCCATGTGAAGTCCCTGCGGTACAGCAGCAGGGAGGACAGAAAGAAAAATCCCGGCACGGCGCAGCGGGCGATCACCCGGGAGATGGCGTATTTTGTCCATTGCAGCCAGAGCGGGACTTCCAGCACCATGTCGCCTTCGGCAAAATGGATCTCCTCCGAATAGGCGTGGATGAAGACGACCAGGATGATGAACCACACCTTCAATATCCGTATCCGTTCCGACGAATCCTGGCTGATGACATATTCCCGCCGGCCGGCCAACGTCTTTGTTTCCATAGCCGTGTTCCTTTCTTTGTGATCATTTGCCCATGTGGGCCGCTCATCCCAGGGCGATCAGCTTTTTCCAGAACGTCACTCCGGCGGGCAGGACCGTCTCGTCGTCAAAGGCGAAATCCGGCCCGTGCAGGGCCGGCGTGTCCCCCACACCCAGGAAAAAGTACAGGCCCGGCACGCGCTTTTGATAGAACGAAAAATCGTCCGCCCCCATGACCGGCTCCGGCAGCGGGGCGGGTCCCTCCGGCCCCAGCCCGGCGCAGACAGCCTGGTACAGGGCCTCGTCGTTCCACACAGCGGGATAGCCCTCGCTGCAATGGACGTCGATGGCGCAGCCGGTCTGGTCCGCCAGGGCCTGGCCGATGTCCGCCAGCAGCTTTTTGCAGGTGGAAAACGTCTCCTCCCGGTAGGTGCGGAACGTGCCCTCCAGCACCGTCTGGTCACTGAGGGCGTTGCGGACCGTGCCGGATGTCATCTTGCCGAACCGCAGCACGCTGGGCGGGTCCGCCGGCAGAGCCGCCGCCAGATCGTAGGCCAGGCGGAGAAATTCCGCCCCCGCCGCCAGGGCGTCCCGGCCCTCCCGCCAGCGGGCGATGTGTACGCTCCGGCCCGTGACGGTGACCGTCACCTCGCTGGACCGGGCCATCATGGGCCCCGGCCGGCAGTAAACCTGTCCCTTGGGCAGGCCGGGCCAGAGGTGGACGCCGAACACCCGCGTCACATTGTATTTTTCCAAAATGCCGCTGCCGCACAGGGCGGCGGCGCCGCCGGTGGTCTCCTCCGCCGGCTGGAACAAAAACAGCACGTTCCGGGGCAGGTCCCCGGCGCTTTTCGCTATGTGCTCCGCCAGCGCCAGGGCCATGGCCATATGGCCGTCGTGGCCGCAGGCGTGCATAACGCCGGGGTGGACGGAGGCAAAGGCCAGGCCCGTGGCCTCCGTCACCGGCAGTGCGTCCATGTCCGCCCGGACGGCCACGGTCTCGTCCCGGCCCAGGTCGAACCAGGCGCAGACGCTCCCCGCCGTGGGAGAGGTGATCTCACAGCCCAGCTTTTCCAGCGCCGCCCGCAGATAGGCCGCCGTCTCCGGCAGACGGTCGTCCAGCTCCGGGATCCGGTGCAGGGCCCGGCGGTGGGCCACGGATGATTCGGCCATGGTATTTTCCTCCCGTTTCACGCGTATATAAGAAAGTATACCATACGCCGCCCCGGTCGAAAAGCCCCAAAACGCGCCGCCGGAGCCGGCGATCCTTATAGGAACCTCCAACAGGAGGCTATTGCACTATGGCGCGCTGTATGATATAATTTGCAAGAAAATGCCAAGAGGGAACAGAAAATATTGCATTGGAGGAATGGGGTATGAGATTCACCAACCAGAAAGGGTCCATCGTTGCCATGATCACGCCCTACAAGGCGGACGGGAGCATCAACTTTGACGCGCTGACCCGGCTTTTGGAGCGGCAGATCCGGGAGGGCACCGACGCCATCCTGGTGCTGGGCACCACCGGCGAGGCTCCCACCATGAGTCACGAGGAGGACGCCTCCATCGTGGAGCACGCGGTGAAGGTGGTGGACGGCCGGGTGCCCGTGATCGTGGGGGCCGGGTCCAACTCCACCGCCACCCAGATCGAAAAGGCCCAACGGTTCCAACGGCTGGGGGCGGACGGGCTGCTTTTGATCGCGCCCTACTACAACAAGGCCAATCCCGAGGGCATGTACCGGCACTTTGCCTCCACGGCGGACGCGGTGGATCTGCCCTGCATCCTCTATAACGTCCCCAGCCGGACCGGCTGCGCCATCCCGGTGAGCGTGGTGGAGCGGCTGTGCGGCCATGAGAACATCGCCGCCATCAAGGAGGCCAGCGGGGACATGGCCTACGCCATGAAGATCGCCCACTGCGTGGGGCCCGACTTCGCCCTGTATTCCGGCAATGACGACATCACCCTGCCACTTTTGAGCATCGGCGGCAGCGGCGTCATCTCCGTGTACGCCAACGTGATGCCCGCCATGTGTCACCAGATCGTCATGGACTACATAGAGGGCCGCCGGGAGCGGGCGCTGGAAAACCATCTGCGGTATTTGCGGCTCATGAACGACCTCTTCATGGAGGTCAACCCCATACCGGTGAAAGCGGCCATGAACATGATGGGCCTGGAGGCGGGCCCCACCCGGCTGCCGCTATATGAGATGGCCCCGGAGAACGCGGCGAAGCTCCGGGCCGCCATGGAGGAGGCCGGGCTGCTGTGAAGATCGTGCTGATCGGCCGGGGCCGGATGGGCAGTCTCATCCTGACCACCGCCCAGGCCCAGGGGGACCAGGTGGCGGCGGCCTATGGCCGGGAGGACCTGGGGGCCCTGCTGAAGCTGGAAAGCTCTGCCGACGTGGTCATGGATTTCTCCCAGCCCGGCGCGCTGGACACGGTGGCGGCCTATGTGCGAAAGACTGGCACGCCCCTTTTGAGCGGCGTCACCGGCTATACGCCGGAGCAGCTGGACGCTCTGCGGGCCCTGGGGGCGTACGCCCCGGTGCTGTGGTCGGCCAACTTCTCCCTGGGCGTGGCGGTGCTGTACCGGGCGCTGCGGACCGCGGCGGCGGCCCTGGGGGAGGACTTTGACGTGGAGATCGTGGAGACCCACCACAATCGGAAGGCGGACGCGCCCAGCGGCACCGCCAGGCTGCTGTTGGAGGCGGTGGACCCGGACGGGGCCCTGACGCCGGTATACGGCCGGGAGGGCCGGCCCGGGGAGCGGTCCAAAACCGAGGTGGGCGTCCACGCCCTGCGGGGCGGCACCGTGGCCGGGACCCATACGGTGTATTTTCTGGGCCCGGACGAGGAGCTGGAATTCACCCACCGGGCCGCCAGCCGACAGATATTCGTCAACGGGGCCCTGCGCATGGCCCGGATCTTGACCGGCATGCCCAAGGGGGTCTACGACACCCAATCCATCCTGTTCAAAGACGAAGGAGACGCTTGAATGGACGCACAGCAGATCATCGACTATATCGCGAACAGCGAGAAAAAGACCCCGGTGAAAGTATACGTGAACACCACGGGGCCGGTGGATTTCGGCTCCGCCAAGGTGTTCGGCGGCAGCGGCAGCTATGTGGTGTTCGGGGACTGGTCCGAGCTGGGTCCCATTTTGGAGGCCAGCCGGGACCACATTGCCGACCTGGTGGTGGAGAACGACCGGCGCAATTCCGGTGTGCCCCTGCTGGACATGAAGGATGTGCCCGCCCGGATCGAACCGGGGGCGGTGATCCGGGAGAAGGTGAGCCTGGCGCCGGGGGCCATCGTCATGATGGGCGCGGTGGTGAACATCGGCGCCTCCGTGGGAGAGGGCACCATGATCGACATGGGGGCCGTGCTGGGGGGCCGGGCCACCGTGGGGGCCCGGTGCCACATCGGGGCCGGGGCCGTGCTGGCCGGGGTCATCGAGCCCGCGTCGGCAACGCCCGTGATCGTGGAGGACGGGGTCCTGGTGGGGGCCAACGCGGTGATCGTGGAGGGGGTCCACATCGGCAAAAACGCCGTGGTGGCCGCCGGGGCCGTGGTATTGGAGGACGTGCCCGACAACGCCGTGGCGGCGGGCAACCCCGCCCGGATCGTGAAATACCGGGACGAAAAGACCGACGGCAAGACCGCCCTGGTGGACGCGCTAAGGACGTTGTGAAAACCAAAAAAGGTGGGCCGCGCTGGGCAAGCCAGCGCGGCCCGACCTTTATCTTACGGGTGACGGCATGGGAACGGCGGCCGCTTCCAGACGTTCACACTTGCAAAAGTGCGCGAAACGTGGCATACTGTACAAAATCTGAGCATGCGGAAAGTGCGGTATATGCAGACAAAAAGCACGAAAATCCAAGATGTCCTCCGCCGGGCCCTGGGCCGGCTGGGGACCTGGTACCGGCTGCACCCCATGCGCTTCACGGCGGGGCTGTCCGTGGCGCTGTGTCTGGCGCTGGAGATATTGGGCCGGCACTCGCTGGTAGACACGCTGGGCTTTGTCGTGGGCCACCCGGTCCATTTTCTCGCCAACGCTGCCATCATCCTGGCCACGCTGTCGGTGAGCTTCCTGTTCCGCCGGCGGCGGTTTTTGCTGCCGCTGCTGTCGATCCTGTGGCTGATTTTGGGCTTTATCAACTGCGTGGTGCGGTTTTTCCGGGCCACGCCCCTGGGCGCGTCGGATGTGCTTTTGATCCCGTCGGGCTTTTCCATTATCGGGCTTTACCTGGACATGTGGCTGATCGTGCTGCTGGTCCTGGCGGTGGCGGCGGGGCTGGTGTGTCTGGTGCGGGCCTTTCTCAAGAGCGAGAAGACGCCCCCGGACTACCGGCGGGCCACGGCCTTCGTGCTGGTATCCGCGGCCCTGGCGGCGGCCCTGTACGGCGGAACGGTCTGGGGCCGGGAGGAGGAGCGGGCGGAGGCCTACCGCAACCTGATCGACGCCTACGATCACTACGGCTTCGTCTACTGCTTCTGGACCGGGGCCCTGGACCGGGGCATCGGGGAGCCGGATACATACGGCCCGGAGGCGGTGGAGGCCCTGGTAGAAGACCTGGACCCGGCCGCGCCGGCGCCGGCGGCGGAGACCCTGCCGGACATCGTCATGGTGCAGCTGGAGTCCTTCTTCGATGTGGACTACCTGGGGGACGTGACATACGACCAGGACCCGATCCCCGTTTTCCGGTCGCTGAAAGAGGATTACGCCTCGGGCTTTCTCACCGTTCCCAGCGTGGGAGCCGGCACCGCCAACACGGAGTTCGAGGTCCTCAGCGGCATGAGCCTGGACTTTTTCGGCATGGGGGAGTATCCATACATGACCGTACTCCAGGAGCAGACCTGCGAGACGGTGGCGGCGGACCTGAAAAAGCTGGGTTACGAGGCCCACGCCTTCCACAACAACACCGGCGCTTTCTATTCCCGGAACGTGGTCTTTTCCCAGCTGGGCTTCGATACATACACCTCTTTGGAGTTCATGAACGACGTGACCTATAACCCCATCGGCTGGGCTCGGGACGAGGCCCTGCTGGCGCCCATGGAGCAGGCGCTGGATCAGACCGGCGGCCCCGCGTTCCTGTTCGCCATCACGGTCCAGGGCCACGGCAAGTATCAGCGGGGCGTGGACAGCGTGGATCTGGAAAAGCAGACCATCACCTGGGCTGACGACGAGGAGGATGAGGACGCCCTGGCCTACTATCTGGGCCAGCTGAAGGAGACGGACGATTTCATCGGCCGGCTGGTGCGGATGCTGTCGGACCGGGACCGGCCGGCGGTGCTGGTGCTGTACGGGGACCATCTGCCCAACTTCGACATCGGCTCCGAGGAGCTGAAAAACGGCGATATCTTCCAGACCGAGTATGTGATCTGGGACAACATGGGCCTGCCTGTGGAGGACCGGGACCTGGACGCCTACCAGCTGAGCGCCTATGTGCTGGGGCGGTTGGGCCTGTCCGGGGGCGTGCTGAGCCGGTATCACCAGCAGCGGCAGGACCAGACGAACTATGAAGAGGGCCTGGAGCTTCTGGAGTACGACATGCTCTATGGGGAGAAATACTGCTTTGGCGGGGCGGAAAAGGATCCCTACGCCCCCTCGACCCTGCGGATGGGCCTCACGCCCCTGACCGTGGAGGACGCCTCCTGGGCCGACGGAGCCCTGACCGTCAGCGGGGAAGGGTACACCCCCTGGAGCCGGGTGACCGTGGACGGGGACGAGCTGGATACGGTCCTGTCTGCGGACAAGACGGCCCTGACCGCGGAACTGGACGAGCCCCCGGAGCCGGGGGAGGTCCTGACCGTCCGCCAGCGGGCGGAAAATCTGACCGGCATACTGGCCGAGAGCGGCGAATACGTCTGGCCCGGCTGAAAAAGGAAAACCGTCCCCGGTGGGGGGCGGTTTTTGTTTACATTTCGGGCGGGATGTGATAAAATTTTCTAATATGTGAGCGGGTATCCGGCGGGGATATGGCGTTTCAGCCAATTCTTGCGCAGGTAGTAGACGATGAACACCGCCGCCGTGATGCCCCAGGTGACCGGATAGCTGGCCGCCACCATGGGCGGCGTCCGGTGCAGGGGCAGCACGCACCAGATCCACACCAGCCGCAGCACGCATACCCCAAACACGGTGATGAGCATGGGCGGCAATGCCTCGCCCACCCCCCGGACTGTGCCGGACAGGATCTCGATGAATACATATACGGTATAGGCCGGGGCCCAGACCCGCACGAAAGACGTGGCCAGCGCCACCACTGCCGGGTCCCCGGTGAAGATCCGCAGGACGGGACCGGCAAAGGTGATCTCCAGAACGCTGAGGGTGAGGATGGTCCCGGCGGTCATAGCCAGACACACCCGGGTCCCCCGCAGGACCCGGTCATATTTGCCCGCACCGAAGTTCTGGCCCGCAAAGGTGGTCACAGAGATGCCGAAGGCCTCCATGACCATCCACACAAAGCCGTCGATGCGGCTCACCGCAGCCCAGGCCGCCACCGCGTCGGTGCCAAAGGAGTTCACCGCCGCCTGGATCACCAGGTTGGACACGGAATACAGCACCGACTGCATGCCGGTGGGCAGACCCAGCTGCACGATGCGCTGGAGCATGGACCGGTGGAAGCGGATCTGCCGCAGCCGGACCCGATAGGCCTCCCGGGTCCGGCAAAGCCGCAGCAGGATCAGCGCCGCGCTGACCGTCATGGCAAGCACCGTGGCCAGCGCCACCCCCATCACGGCCCAGTGGAAGACCACCACGAACAGCAGGTCTAGCGCGATGTTCACCACGCAGCAGACGATCAGGATGTAAAGGGGCCGTTTCGAGTCCCCGATGGCCCGCAGGATACCGGTGCCCACGTTGTAGACAAGGCACGGGATGATGCCAAGATAGAAAATATTGATATAAGTCAGGGCCTCGTCCATCACGTCCGCCGGCACGGCAAGAAGCTCCAAAGACCACCGGGCGGAGGCCAGGCCCACGGCCATAAGCGCCGCGCCCCCGGCCGGGGACAGGGCAACTGCCGTGTGCACCGCCCGGGACAGGTTCTCCCGGTCCCGGGCCCCGAAGTACTGGGAGATGATCACCGACGCGCCGCCGGCCAGGCCGATGAAAAAGCCCACCCACAGGTTGATGACCGTGCCCGTGCTGCCCACGCCGGCCAGGGCTTCCTTGCCCACGTACTGGCCCACGATGATGGTGTCCACGGTGTTATATAGCTGCTGGAAGAAGGAGCCGATCAGGATGGGGAAGAAGAACAGCAGCAGCTGTTTCCAGATCACGCCCTCGGTGATCCCGTTGCGCTGGAGCGTATCCATATTTCCGCCTCCTTCCGACAAGTTCCCACAGATAACAGGCATCATATTATCACACATTTAAGGCAAGTCAAGAGATAAATATATAACGAGGAGAGAAGACATGAAACTGACCCGTTCCCAGACCGCCGCCTTTGGCGTCGGCGCCATAGGAAAGGACATGGTGTACGCCCTGTCCGCGTCCTACGTGATGTACTTTTACCAGGATATCCTGGGCCTGTCGGCCACCTTTGTGGGGCTGATTTTGATGATCGCCCGGGTGTTCGACGCGCTGAACGATCCCTTTATGGGCATCCTGGTAGCCAAGACCCGGACCCGGTGGGGCCGGTTCCGGCCCTGGCTTTTCAGCGGCACGGTCCTGAACGCTTTCGTGCTGTACGCCCTGTTCGCCGCGCCGGAGCTGTCCGGCAAGGGGCTGATGGTGTACTTCGGGGTGATCTACATCCTCTGGGGCGTCACCTACACCATGATGGACATCCCCTACTGGTCCATGATCCCCGCCGTCACCGACACCCCCAAGGACCGGGAGAACCTGTCCGTGGTGGGCCGCACCTGCGCGGGCATCGGCTCGGCGGTGATCCAGGTGGGGACCCTGCTGGCGGTGAACGCCCTGGGCCGGGGCAACGAGCGGATCGGCTTCGGCCGCATCGCCCTGATCGTGGCGGTGCTGTTCGTGGCGGCGGAAGTATTTTGCTGCGCCAAGGTCCGGGAGCACGACGTGGGCCGAATGGAGACCTCCACCGTCAAACAGATGTTCCAGGCCCTTTTCCGCAACGACCAGGCCATGATCACCGTGCTGGCTATATTGATGATCAACGGCTCGCTGTACTTGACCAGCAACTTGGTCATTTACTTCTTCAAATACGACTTCGGCGGGACCGGCTGGATGGGCAGCTACACCCTGTTCACCACCGTGGGCGGCGGCTGCCAGATCTTGGGCATGATGGTCCTGTATCCGCTGCTGCACAAAAAGCTGGATAACACGGTCCTGTTCCGTGTGGCGTTGTGCATGGCCATGGTGGGGTACGCCCTGGTGCTGGCCCTGTGCCTACTGGGGTTCAGCTCCAATTTGGCGCTGCTTTGCGTGTGCGCGGTGCTGGTGTTCGGGGCCAACGGGGTGCTGACCGTGCTGACGACGGTATTTCTGTCCAGCTCCGTGGACTACGGCCAGATGAAGACCGGCCGCCGGGAGGAAAGCGTCATTTTCTCCATGCAGACCTTTGTGGTGAAGGCCGCATCCGGCGTGGCGGTGTTCATCACCGGCATCGGCCTGGACATGATCGGCCTGGTGGGGGACACGGCGGAGACCGGCGCGGTGGCGGCCCAGAGCGCGTCCACCATACTGGGTCTGCGGCTGCTCATGACCGTGCTGCCCATATTGGGGCTGACGGTGGCGTTCATCTTCTTCGTGCGCAAATTCACCCTGACCGACAAGCGGGTGGACGAGATCGCCGCCCAGCTCAAGAGCGGCAAGACCGAGCCCTGACAGGGCGGAAGAACGTACATAGCCAGTCGCGGCCCCGGCGGAGGTGGGAAGACCTCCGCCGGGGCCGTTTTTCTTGTGTCCATTGTGCAATCTGTTCAGCGCTGTATAATGCGAGCGGTTTATATTGACAAATCGCACAAAAGATATATACTGTATTATAATGTCGGTCCATCCGGACCGGGCAGGGAGACAACGATCAAAGGAGGAACGTGTATGTTATATCAGACCACGCAGGATCACGAGGCCCTGCGGGCCAGGATCCGCCAATTCGCGGAGGAGGAGATCAAACCCATCGCCTTCTCCCTGGATCAGGAAAACGGCTTCCCCGACGAGGCCGTGAAGAAGCTGGGCCAGATGGGCCTCATGGGTATCCCCTACCCGAAGGAATACGGCGGCGCGGGGCTTGACGTGCAGAGCTACGCTATCGCCGTGGAGGAGCTGGCCCGGGTGGACGGCGGCGCGGGGGTCATTTTGTCGGCCCACGTGTCTCTGGGCAGCTATCCCATCTTCGCTTACGGCACGGAGGAGCAGAAGAAGAAATACCTCGTTCCTCTGGCAAAGGGCGAGAAGATCGGCGCTTTCGGCCTGACCGAGCCCAACGCGGGCTCCGACGCCGGCGGCACCGAGACCACCGCCGTGGACAAGGGCGACTACTACCTGCTGAACGGCGGCAAGATCTTCATCACCAACGCCCCCAAGGCGGATACCTATGTGGTCTTCGCCGTCACCACCCCGGACATCGGCACACGGGGCATCAGCGCCTTCATCGTGGAAAAGGGCTGGAAGGGCTTTGACTTCGGCGATCACTACGACAAGATGGGCATCCGCTCCTCCTCCACGGCGGAGCTGATCTTCAACGACGTGAAGGTGCCCAAGGAGAACCTGCTGGGCAAGGAGGGCCAGGGCTTCAAGATCGCCATGAGCACCCTGGACGGCGGCCGCATCGGCATCGCGGCCCAGGCCCTGGGCATCGCCCAGGGAGCCTATGAGAACGCGGTCAACTACGCCAAGGAGCGCATCCAGTTCGGCAAGCCCATCGCCTTCCAGCAGGCCATCTCCTTCAAGATCGCGGACATGGCTACCAAGCTGCGCTGCGCCCGGTTTTTGGTGTACTCCGCCGCGGAGCTGAAAGAGCACCACGAGCCCTACGCCAAGGAAGCGGCCATGGCGAAGATGTACGCCTCCGACATCGCCCTGGAGGTCACCAACGACGCCTTGCAGATCTTCGGCGGCTCCGGCTTCATGAAAGGCATGGAGGTGGAGCGGGCCTACCGGGACGCCAAGATCACCACCATCTACGAGGGCACCAACGAGATCCAGCGGGTGGTCATATCCTCCGCCATCCTGGGCAAGGCCCCCAAGTCCTCCGGCGGCGGTGGCAGCGCCCCCAAAAAGCCCGCCCCCATCACCGGCGTGCGGAAAAAGACCATCTTCCGGGAGGGCGACGCCCAGGAAAAGGTGGACGCGCTGGTGGCTGCCCTGAAAAAGGACGGCTACGACTTCACCGTGGGCATCCCCATCGACACCCCCATCGCCCAGGCCGAGCGGGTGGTATCCGCCGGCAAGGGCATCGGCGACAAGGCCAACATGAAGCTCATCGAGGACCTGGCCAAGGCCGCCGGCGCGGCCATCGGCTCCAGCCGTCCCGTGGCGGAGACCTTGAAGTACGTGCCTCTGAACCGGTTCGTGGGCATGTCCGGCCAGAAATTCACCGGCAACCTCTACATCGCCTGTGGCATCTCCGGCGCCATCCAGCACCTGAAGGGCATCAAGGACGCCAGCACCATCGTTGCCATCAACACCAATGCCGGCGCGCCCATCTTCAAAAACTGCGATTACGGCATCGTGGGGGATGTGAACGAGATCCTGCCGCTGCTGACCAAAGCCCTGGACACCGGCAAGAAGAAGCCCGCCCCGCCCATGGTGAAGATCAAGCGGCCCGCGCCCCCCAAGCCGGAACCCATCGGTCCCCGGTACGTCTGCGGCGGCTGCGGCTACGAGTATATCCCGGAAAAGGGCGACTCGGACGCGGAGATCGCCCCCGGCACCACTTTCGACAAGCTGCCGGAGGAATGGGTGTGCCCGGAGTGCGGCGAGAGCAAAGCCCAGTTCATCGAAGCGTAAGAAGAAGGAGGAAAAGAGACTATGCATTGCGTCAGAGAAGTTACCGATAACCTTTACTGGGTAGGCGCCAACGACCACCGCCTGACCCTGTTCGAGAACATCCACCCTATCCCCAAGGGGGTCAGCTACAACGCCTATCTGCTGCTGGACGAAAAGACCGTGCTGTTCGACACGGTGGACTGGTCCGCCTGCCGGCAGCTGCTGGCCAACATGGAATACCTGCTGGGGGACCGGCCCCTGGACTACCTGCTGATCAACCACATGGAGCCGGACCACGCCGCCACCATCGAGGAAGTGCTGCTGCGCTGGCCCGATGTGAAGATCATCTCCAACGACAAGGCATTTCTGCTCATGCGTCAGTTCGGCTTCCACATCGACAGCCACGAGCTGATCTCCGTGAAGGAGGGGGACACTTTCTCCTTTGGCGGTCACACGGTCACCTTCGTGGCGGCCCCCATGGTCCACTGGCCGGAGGCCATGGTGACCTTCGACACCACGAGCGGGGTGCTGTTCTCCGCGGACGCTTTCGGCTCCTTCATCGCCCTGGACGGCAAGCTCTTCGCCGACGAGGTGGATTTTGACCGGGACTGGCTGGACGAGGCCCGCCGGTATCTGACCAACATCGTGGGCAAGTACGGCCCCCATGTCCAGCTGCTGCTGAAAAAGGCGGCCGGCATCCTGGACCAGATCAAATTCATCTGTCCCCTGCACGGTCCCGTGTGGCGCAAGGATCTGGGCTACTTTGTGGACAAGTACGACAAGTGGAGCCGCTACGAGCCGGAGGTCAAGGGCGTGCTGATCGTGTACGCGTCCATGTACGGCAACACGGAGGCGGCGGCCCAGTGCCTGGCGGCCAAGCTGTGCGAGAAGGGCGTCACCAACGTGGCGGTGTACGACGTGTCCAACACCCATGTCAGCTACCTGATCGCCGAGGCGTTCAAGTACAGCCACATCGTTCTGGCCAGCGTGACCTATAACCTGGGCATCTATCCGGTCATGCACAACTTCCTCATGGACATGAAGGCCCTGAACCTGCAAAACCGCACCTTTGCCGTGGTCGAAAACGGCTCCTGGGCCGTGAAGAGCGGGGATCTGATGAGCGCGTTCATCACCGACCAGCTCAAGAACATGACGCTTTTGAACGAGCGCCTGAGCCTGGCCTCCTCCCTCAAGGAGGACAAGGCAACCGAGCTGGAGAACCTGGCCAACGCCCTGGTGGAGTCCGTGAAAGCGTAAAAGGTAATATGCATGGCAATACCCCTCCGGCATCTGCCGGAGGGGTATTGTTCCTATGTGGGCGTTTATTCCTGGGTGAAGTCGTCCTTGCCCGCGCCGCACAGGGGGCACTCAAAATCGGCGGGCAGGTCCTCCCACTTGGTGCCGGGGGCGACGCCGTGCTCCGGGTCGCCGGCGGCCTCGTCATAGGTCCAGCCGCACAGATCGCAAACATACTTCATTTTTTCTTCCTCCTAAATGTTTATTTACTGGTCCAGAGGCTCAAAGTCCTCGGGGCCGTGCTTACAGAGCGGGCAGACAAAATCGTCAGGCAGCGTGTCACCCTCGTAGATATAGCCGCAGATCTTGCACACGAAGCCCTTTTTCTTTTCCAGCACCGGGGGCTTGGGCTTGATGTGGTCGAAGTAGTATTCATAGGTGACGCTGTCCTCCCCGGAGAGGGTGCGGGCCTCCGTCACATCCGCCACGAACAGGGTGTGACTGCCGCAGTCCACGGTCTGGACCACCTGGCCGGAGATATAGGCGTTGGCGAACCGGGTCAGATAGGCAAGGCCGTTGCCACTCCGGGCGGAGAAGGCCCAGCCCGTCAGCTTATCCGCCTCCCGGCCCGACTGGAAGCCGAAGTGCTTGAAAAGCTCCATGGGCGCGTCCTTGGTCAGCACGGACACGTTGAACGCGCCGGTCTTTTGGATCATGTCGTGGGTCAGGTTCTCCTTGTTCACGGAGATGGCGATCCGCAGCGGGGAGCCGGCCACCTGCTGGACCGTGTTGATGATGCAGCCGTTGTCCTTTTCCCCATCCTTGGCGGTCAGCACGAACAGCCCATAGGACAGCTTGTGGATGGCCTTGCTGTCCACGGCGGAGGCTTTTTCCCCTTTTCCAGCGCCGGAGCCTTCCTTGGCTGCCGGCGCGGCCTGATCCGCCGCTTCCGCCTCATGGACCGAGGCGGCCACCGCCTCCGCCAGGGCCTCCAGCTGGTCCAGCTGGGACTCTTTGAGAGCGGAGCGGATGGTGAGGCCGTCCTCCAGGACGGTCAGATTATTCAGCGGGGCCAGGATGCCCGCCATGAGCTTGCCAGCCGTGGGGGCCCAGGAGCCATTCTCCACAAAGGCCACGGTGCGGTTTTGCAGGTTGTGGGCGGCGATATCGTGCAGGAGGTTTTCCATGTTCACGAACACGCCCGCGTTGTAGGTGGTGGAGGCAAATATGATGTGGCTGCAGCGGAACGCCTCCGCCACGATGTAGGACGGATGGGTCACGGACACGTCGTACAGCGCGGAGCGCACGCCCTTTTCCGCCAGGCGCGCCGCCAAAATCTCCGCCGCGTTTTCCGTGTGGCCGTATACGGACGCGTAGGCGATCAGCACCTCCCGGTCCTCCGGGGCGTAGCCGCTCCAGTGGACGTACTTGTCCAGAAAGTCCCCGATGTTCCGCCGCCACACGTAGCCGTGCAGGGGGCAGATCATGGCGATGTCCAGGCCCACGGCCTTTTTCAGCACCGCCTGGACCTGGTTGCCGTACTTGCCCACGATGTTGGTGTAGTACCGGCGGGCCTCGTCCATGTCGAATTTTTCGATCTCGTCGGCGAAGATGCCCCCGTTCAGGGCGCCGAAAGAGCCAAAGGCGTCCGCGGAGAACAGGAGCTTTTCCGAGGCCTCATAGGTCATCATGACCTCCGGCCAGTGGACCATGGGGGCCATGACGAAGGCGAAAGTGTGGCCGCCCACGGACAGGGTGTCGCCCTCCTTCACCAGATGGACCCGGCTGTCCACATCGAAGGTGAAATACTGCTTCATCATGGTGGCGATCTTCTGGTTGCAGACGATCTTCACCTCTGGCCAGCGCAGGACTACTTCCTCGATGGTGGCGGCGTGGTCCGGCTCCATGTGGTTCACGATGAGCCAGTCCAGGCTCCGGCCGGCCAGCAGGTGGCGGATGTTCTCAAAAAACACGTCCCGGACCGCCCGGTCCACCGTGTCGATCACCACGGTCTGGTCGTCGTCCACGAACCAAGAGTTGTAGCTGACCCCCGCCGGGACTGGGTAGACGTTCTCGAACAGGCTGATGCGCCGGTCGTTGCCGCCGATCCAGCTGACGGCGTCGGTCACCTTTTTGATGCAGTACATAAAGGGAGTTCCTCCTCCGATCGTTTTTTTACGGTAAAATATGGACCTATTATATCCGTATTCCCACGCAATTGCAAGGGGCTGTCACGGTTGCCGGAAGAGGGGAGATGTGGTACAATGGAATAAATGAGAGAAACGGGGGATGGATGTGAGCCGGGTAAAAGACGATATCCTGTTCTGGGCCGAGCTGCTGGCTCCGCTGCCGGCGGGGCTGTGCGCCATGGCCGCGGACCTGCGGGGCTGGACGGCCGTGGCGGCCTTCCTGGGCTTTTACGCCGCGTGGTTTCTGGGCTTGATCGCGGTATGGGTGATCGCCGTGTTTTTGCTGTCGCTGACGGTGGATCTTTCTAAGCCCGTGCCGGAGGACCACCCAGCGGCCCGCTGGATCGTCGTCACCATCATCGGACTGCTGTGCAAGGTGGGCCGGCTGCGCATCCATGTGACCGGCTGGGAGAACCTGCCGGCGGGGCGGTTTTTGCTGGTGGGCAACCACCGGTCTAACTATGATCCCATCGCCACGGTGTGGGCCCTGCGCCGGAAGGGCGTGGACGTGGCTTTCATCACCAAGCCGGAGAATATGAAGATCCCTCTGGTGCGGCTGATCCACTGGGCCAACTTCCTGGTCATCGACCGGCAGGACGCCCGCAGGGCCATCGAGACCATCCACGCCGCCGCTGATCTGCTGAAGCGGGACGTGGTGAACGTGGGGGTGTACCCGGAGGGGACCCGCAGCAAGTCAGCGGAGATGCTGCCGTTTCACAACGCGGTTTTCAAGATCGCCAAGCAGGCCGGCGTGCCCATCCTGGTGGCCGCCATCGACGGCACGGAGAAGATCCACGAAAACGCCCCCTGGAAAAGGACCGGCGTGACCATCGACCTGCGGGCCTGCATCCCGGCGGAGGAGGTGGCCGCCGGCTCCACAAAGGACCTGGGAGAGCGGGTGCGGGCCCTGTTGGAACAGGCCGCCGAAAGGTGAGGGGCCTTTTCAAGTATCCCGATATGTGGTATACTTAATCAAGAGATCGTACGAAAGAGAAAGAGGCGAGATGGGTGGACAAGAGGAAAGTAGCCGCCGGTGTGGCGGCGGTGACCCTGGCCGCCGGCGTGGGCGTGTATGATAACTACACCCTGGAAGAGCTGTTGGGACAGGGCGAGGTCCCAGCCCCTCACATCGAACAGGCCCCGGAATACTTGGAGCCCACGGACGTACTGGCGGAGACGGAGGAACCGGAGCGCCTGAGCCGGCGGGACCAGCTCCGGGCCGGCTTTCTGCGGCGGTCCGCGCTGGTGAAGTCCGCGTGCCTGTTGCCCCTGTGGGCGGTGGGGGCCATCCCGGCCGCGCTGCTGACGGCGGCGGGGCCCCTGTGGACCCTGTTCGGGGGCTTTTTGCTCCAGCTGGGCCTGCTGATGGGGGTGTTTGCCCTGGCGTTCAAGCTGCTGTTTCCCCATAAAAAACTCCGGGAGCTGTTCCGGCGGAAAAACTGGAAATGGCTTTTCCTGGGGGCTTTCACCGTCACGGCGGCCAACGTACTGCTGGGGTCGCTATGGTCAGACTGGCCGGCAGTCCGGGCGCTGGTCCTGGCGGCGGTCGGCCTGGGGACGCTTGCTCTGCTGTGGAAGCGGCTGTGCGGCAAGTTTGCCCCGCCGGAGCCCGGCGTGGTGAAGACCCGGCTGGTGATGGACTCATAAAAGACGGCGGCGCCGTCAGACTATAATCAATACGCAAATGGGAGCGAGAGGAAAAATGGCAGAAAATTGCGATCATAACTGCGAAAGCTGCGGCGTGGACTGCGCCCAGCGCACGGCCCCGGAGAGCCTGCTGGAGCCGGTCAATGAGCTGTCCCATGTGGGCAAGGTCATCGCCGTGGTCAGCGGCAAGGGCGGCGTGGGCAAGAGCATGGTCACCTCCATGCTGGCGGTGTGCGCGGCCAAGAGCGGAAAAAAGGTGGGCGTGCTGGACGCGGACATCACGGGTCCCTCCATCCCCACGGCCTTCGGCGTCCATGGCCGGCCCTACGGCACCGACAAGGGTATGCCCGCCCTGGAGAGCCAGGGGGGCATCAAGGTCATGAGCATCAACCTGCTGCTGGACAACGAGACCGACCCGGTGATCTGGCGGGGGCCCATCCTGGCCTCGGCGGTGAAGCAGTTCTGGACCGACGTGATCTGGGGCGATCTGGACTACCTGTTCGTGGACATGCCTCCCGGGACCGGGGACGTGCCCCTGACCGTGTTCCAGTCCCTACCGGTGAACGGCGTGGTGGTGGTGACCACCCCCCAGGACCTGGTGGGCATGATCGTGGAGAAGGCCGTCAACATGGCCGGGATGATGCATGTGCCCGTGCTGGGGCTGGTGGAGAACATGGCCTGGTACGAGTGCCCCTGCTGCGGACAGAAGCTGAACATCTTCGGCGAGAGCCACGTGGAGGAACAGGGCATGCGCCTGGGCGTGGGCAATACCGTGAGCCTGCCCCTGGACCCCGCCATCGCCGCCGCCTGCGACAGCGGCAAGGTGGAGGAAGCGGATGTGGCCCGGCTGTGGGACTTCGCGCAGAACATTTAATAAAAACAATAACAGATCCGCCCGGCTGCAAACGCGGCCGGACGGATCTGTTTAACGGCCTGTGCGGGAGCATATGTTAATAATAGTTCATTTTATAAAATAAAAGATGAACTGTTATTGACAGGCCCCGCCGCGCACGCTATAATATAATAAATTTAATTTAAACAGTATGTTTAAAAGCGCGTGGGCGGATAGAGCGGCGGAAAGGGACCGATCATGGCGTTTCAGTATAAAAACATAAACCCGTTCAATGTGGAAGCGGAGCTGATCGGGAGATTAAAGTCGCTGGACAGGGAGCGGTTTTACAACGTCGAACAGCGGAGAACGACGTGCGATCCGCCCGATGTGGAACAGCAGACCCAGCGGCTTTTTGAGACGCTTCCCTGTCTTCGGGACACAGCAAGACTGATCGTCTTTGGCGTTCCAGCGGAGGAGATGGAGCTGATCCGGAGCTGGGAGCATTTTGATTCATTTGTGCATGTCCTGTGTTTCCTGCGTCTTTTTTCCCGGCAAATGCCGCTGGCGCAGGTGCTCAGGTCGCCGTATTTTTACAGCCTCACCCACGCGCAGGACGGTCGAACCGTGGAGTTTGACCAGTTGAATACGAACGCGGAGGAAACGGGCGTTGCCGTCTACCCCAAGATCAGGACGATCCACGATCCGCTGGAACCCGCCGCCGAGGAAGAAAAACACTGGGCGGCGGACCGGGTCCGCGGCGTCCAAAGCGAACTTGCGGATACGTACTATGTGGAGCTGGACGACCTGCGATGTGCGGGAAAACGCTATCGGGTCAGGCACTCGTTCCTGTCGCGGCACATTTTTCCGGAGGGAAAGAAGCGGCTCAAGATCGCCGTATGCCCCGTAGGCCGGGCGGATCTGCTCGCGCCGGAGCGATATGCCTGCGACGGACCAGCGGGAAAGCAGAGGCTTTTCCGCATAAATGGACTAAAGGACGAGGCGTATATCCATGACAGGTGTGCGGCGGCGATCGTCCGGGCGGCGGAGGAAGGGGCGGACATAGTCATATTTCCGGAGATGTTGGGGAGCGAACGGCTCGTCGGCCCCGCGTTTTATGAGGAGACAGCACGGGCGGTCAAAGAGCGCGGCGGCTCCATGCCGGGACTTATCCTGCTGCCCACCTGGTGGCATGACAACAAAAACGCCCTCTTTGTGCTGGACGCCGCCGGCAGGTGGCTTTGCGTTCAGGAAAAGCAGTTTCCGTTTGTTTACACGAATGATAAAACGGAAAAGAATAAAGATGGGGACGATCTTGCGTACTGCGAGGACCTGAGAGAGATAGATCGGACGATACATATGGTCCACATCCCCGATGTGGGCAGGTTTGCTTTCCCGATCTGCCGCGATTTTCTGGAGACGGACTATGCTTTTCTTATGCTTCAGCAGCTCCGCGCCACATTTCTTCTCTGTCCGTCCTATACCCTGCATAAGAAGCAGTTCGATCTGACCGCGCCCGGCGCGATCCCCTATGGATGCTATGTTCTTTGGTGCAACACCTGCGCGGCGTTTTATGACGAAGCGGTCCCCGCGTATGTTGGGCTGGCGTCCGGGCCGCAGGAATTGCCCGCGGGCCCTGTTGATTATATGAGACCGGAGTGCGGCGGGCGCTGTGGGCAGCAGCAGGACGCCTGTATTTTTCTGGTTGAGATCAGCATGGATCATTCCGCGGTCATAACGCACAGGCATATATATGCGTAAGGAGGGATATTTTTAAACACAGGAGAGGCGGGACCGCCTGAAAGACGAGGGAGGAAAGACAATGGCACAGCAGTTACTAAAGGATGTCGTGGACACAGGCGACCTGTATTCCGTGTTGGAAAAAACATACGAATACGAGGAAGCATTATGGATGACCTGGACGGACGATCGCAACGGCGCGTTTGAGACGACGCTGCGGCAGGCGATCCAGGAGATCGAGCAGGTGAAAGACCTGCGTCCCGAATACAATATCAGCATTCAGTATCAGATCGGCAGGCTGGACGGATGGACCGAGGCGTTTGAGCGGCTGTACCGTGCGGAAGAGAGCGTGAGCAAAGCCGCGGGGGCGTTATCCGGTCTGAGCGCAAAGGCGAAGATGATCCTGGAATGCCTTTACAAAAACAGGGAGGGGATGCGCCACGGCGAGCTGGCAGCTGCCATCGGCAGTTCGGACAGTTCCCTGACGAATATCATGAAACGCGTTCTCCTTTCAGGCGCGGTCGAATCTGTGCGCTCTGGGAAAAACACCATTTACTATCTGACGGATGTCGGAAGACGATACTGCCAGGAGCGGGACAGAGGGGAACAGGATCTGAAGACGATCATATACGATTGCATAAGCAGGGCGCTTGAGCCGCTCAGCGCGAGCCTCCAACAGATCGCGGCCACGCTGAATGTTTCACAGCATAGTCCCGATATGACGTCGGTCCCGCGCCGGTTTACGCCTGTGTTGGATAATAACGTCCTGGAGCCTGTGGAGGTCGGCACATGGCTCGCGTTCGAAGATAAGGACTTTGTGCAGTTGAATTCGTGCGGCGAAGAAGGATCGGACGATATGAGCCCCATATATAGCCTGCAGAGCGCGTGAGGTGGAAATATGAAAGATAAGATAGATGAATTGCTGGAGGTCGTCAAGGCGAACCAGACCATGATCTGGGATACGTGTCTGGCCGTCTGGGAGTTTATTTCCCAGAAAGAGCCCCCGGAGAAAGCGGAGTATTTTGTCCTTTTTATGAGTCAGATCGGTATCGAGCAGGTCGAGCCGGAGGATATCGAGCAATACTTTTCCAAAGAGCTGTTGGAGCATATCGGTTCGGACATCAAATCCCTGGAGGACCGGGTCGTGGACAATCTTATCCGGCAAAAGCCGGAGGAAGACGTGTTTTATGAGAAGCTGTATGAAAAGATATGCGACAGCTCGCTTTTACCGGATCTTGACGCCCAGACCGCTTTTTTCACGTGCCTGTGGCTGGACCCCCGGATACCGTACTTTTATCTGGACGACGGATACAGGCTGTCCAACGAAGAATACGCGGCCACGCGGCGGGAGATCATGCCGGCTCTGAAAAAGGCGGACTATGTCCTTGTCCATCCCTTCCGCCAGAAAACGCAGCGCGCGTCGCATCTTATGGCATTGGCGGACAGCCTCGCCAACGAACGGCAGAAGACGGTGTATTGGGCCAACGTCATTGCGCACATCATGAGCGTAGCACGTCCGCGTAAGACCTCCGCGTCTCCGGCGGATGCGCCGGCGGAGCAGGAGAAGAAGTCCAAAGACGAATAATGCTGTTTATATACGATCAACTGCCCGGTATTTCACAGAAACACCGGGCAGTTGATCGTATATTCATTGGCTCTGCTGAAAAAGCCTACATGCGGTCGATCAGGTAGATCTTCCACATGGCGAAGGCCTCCCGGATGGCGTAATTGACGAGCAGGCTCGCCTTCGTGGTGGGGGCCGCCACCAGCGCCGGGTCGCAGCCCAGCTTTTCCGCCATATAGCCCAGCCGATACAGGTGGTATTCGCTGGACAAGATCGCCACCCGGCCGGTGGGGTCCCCGCCCTTTTGGGCGATCAGAGCCAGGGAGTATTCGATGTTCTGCCGGCTGTTGTCCGCCCGGTCCTCCAGAAGCAGCCTGCTCGGGTCCACGCCCCGGGCCGTGAGCCAGGTATACATGGCCTCCGCCTCCGAGATGTCCTCGTCCGGGCCTTGGGAACCGGAGAGAATGGCGGTGCCGTCCGGGTTTTCCGCCAGCCAGTCCACGGTCCGCTCCAGCCGGTCCGTCATGGACCGGGAGGGGACGGAGCCGTTGATCCCGGCCCCGCAGACGATCAGATAGGGGGCGGCGGTGTCCAGGTCCGAATGGGCCCGGCGGACGACCGGTATCTCCGCTATCAAAAACAGGCCGAAGCCCACTGCCAGCGCCGCCACAGCCACGGCCCGCAGCCGGCGGGCCCAGGGCGCCTTTTTCGGGGCCAGGACGGCGAAAAAGACGAGGCACGCCGCCACGCCCCAGAATACCAGGGCGGTCATGAAATAGCCGATCATGCAAAACTCGAATACCGCGCCCGCCGCGACGCACCCGGCCGCCAGGCCGAAGAGGATCTTTTGGGTTTTGGTAAGCATTTTCATCCCTCCGCCAGCGCCTCCCACTGACTGTACAGCCCGTCCAGCCGCTCCTGCAGGGCGGCTTTTTCCTCGCCCAGCTCCATGAGCTTCTGGTAGTCGGTGGCGTTGGCCTCCTCTTGGGCCGTCAGGTCGGCCAAGGCGCTCTCCAGCTTTTCGATCTCCCGCTCCAGGCGGGCCAGCTGCTTGGAGGGGTCCTTCTGCCGGGCCGTTTTTTTGCCCTGTTCGGCCTTTTCGGTCCTTTCGTCTTTGGCCTTTCCCTTGAGCTCGTGGTGCTTGGCCGCCAGGGAGAGCTCCGTCTGCCGGGCCTTATACTGCTGATATTCCGTGTAGCCCCCGGCAAAGTCCGTCAGGGTCCCGTCCTTGATCTCCCAGATCCGGGTGGCGAAGCGGTCCGTGAACCACCGGTCGTGGCTGACGAAAAGCAGGGTGCCGCCGTAGTCGTCCAAGGCCTGCTCGATCCACTCCCGGCTGGCGATGTCCAGGTGGTTGGTGGGCTCGTCCAGGATGAGGAAGTTCACGTCGTCTTTCATGAGCATGCACAGCCGCAGCCGGCTCTGCTCCCCGCCGGAAAGGCTGCCCACGGTCTTGAATACGTCCTCTCCGGTGAAGTTGAAGGCGGCCAGCCGGTCCCGGGCCTGCTGGGGCAGAGCCTTGTCCTCGTAGATCAGGGTGTCCACCAGCGTCCGCTCCGGGTGGGAGAAGGCGATGGTCTGGGGCAGATAGGCCGTGCGGATGGCGGGGCCCCTGCGGGTATAGCCCGTGTCGGGGGTCTCCAGGCCCAAAATGAGCTTCACCAGCGTGGACTTGCCGCTGCCGTTGTCCCCCATGACGGCCACCCGCTCCCCGGGGCGGATCAGAAGCTCCAGGTGTTGGAAGAGCGTTTTCTCCCCGAAGCGCTTGCTCAGGTCGTCGATGACCAACACCTCGTCGCCGAAAAATTCCTGTTCCTTGAACCGGGCGTTCAGCTTCCGCTCCCGCCGGGGCTGAGGGGCCGTCTGCAATTTCGCGATGCGCTTTTCCATGGAGAACGCCCGCTTGTAGAGCTTGTCGTTGCCCAGAAAGGCCCATAGCCGCAGGTCCTTGGCGGCCTGCTCCAGGTGGGCGATCTGGCGCTGGTTCTTTTCGTACTGCTTTTGCAAAAGCTGGTAGCGCCGCTGCTTTTCGTCGATGTAGAAGCTGTAGTTACCGGCGTAGAACTGGCAGACCCCGTCCGCCAGCTCGATGGTCCGCTGGGCCACCGTGTCCAGAAACCACCGGTCGTGGCTCACGGTCAGCACCGTGCCCTTGAACCGCAGCAGAAATTCCTCCAGCCACTGGGTGCTCTTCAGGTCCAGGTGGTTGGTGGGCTCGTCCAGCAGCAGGATGTCCGTGTCCTCCAAGAGCAGCCGGGCCAGGTTGACCCGGGTCTTCTCCCCGCCGGAGAGGCTCTCAAAGCTCTGCGCCCGCATGGCCGCCGACAGGTCCAGGCCGTTTGCCACCCGCTCCCGCTCATAGTCCGCGCTGTAGCCGCCCAGCCGGTCGTATTCCGCCGCCAGCCGGTCGTATCTCGCCAGGGTCGCCGGGGAGTCGTCGGTCTGCATGGCCGCTTCCAGGGCGGTCATTTTCTCCCGGAGCTCGTCCAGGTGCCGGTGGGCGGAGCGGAGCACGTCCTCGGTGGTGTACCCCGCAGGATAGACGGGGATCTGGGAGATGAGGCCCACCCGCTTGCCCGGGGCCAGGACCACGGTCCCCTCATCCGGCTCCAGCGCCCCGGTGAGAACGCGAAGCAAGGTGGTCTTGCCGGCCCCGTTGGGGCCCAGCAGCGCCACCCGCTCGCCGGACTGGATATCAAAGCTCACGCCGCGCAAAATCTCCACGCCGCCGAAGCCTTTTTTCACATTTTGCAGGGATATGTCGATCACGTCAAAATCATCCTAACACAGAAACCGCTTTTTGCAGCACGGCGTTGGCGATGGGGGAGGCCACGCCGTAGCCGCTGCCGGCCCGCTCCGCCATGACCACGAAAGCCAGGGGGGCGTTGGCGTTGGTGATGAAGCCGGCGAACCAGGCGTGGGTGCCGCCGTATGTCTCGGCGGTGCCGGTCTTGGCGTGCATCTCCAGGCCCGGGTAATTGCCCGTGCCGTACTCGTACTGGACGTTGTAGCTCATCATCTCCGACAGGATCTGGGCGGTGGAGGGGTCCATGATCTGCTCCGAGCCGCAGCTCTTGCCGTAGAGGATGGTGGGCTCCACCACCTTGCCCCCGTTGGCGATGGCCCCGATGAAGCGCAGGAAGGCGTAGGGGTTCACCAGGTCCTCATACTGGCCGATGCCGGCCCAGGCCGCGTCGCCCTGCCCCTGGGCCACGGGCACGCTGCCGGCGGCGGTGGGGATGTCCTTGTTGAGGGTATGGGCGGTGGTGAGGCCGTATTTTTCCGCGTACTGGCTGATCAGCTCACCGCCCAGCTCCGATGCCACGTGGCCGAACACCACGTTGCAGGAGCAGGCCAGGCCCTGTTCGATGGTCAGGGTCCCGTGGTGGCCCGTGCACTTGATGGTCTGGCTGCCGATGATGTCGCTGCCGGTGCAGGTATAGGTCCGCTGCCAGAAGTCCGGCATGTTCTCCAGCGCCGCCGCCACGGTCACCAGCTTGAACACGGACCCGGGGGTGAAGGTGGAGCTGATGGCCCGGTTGATGAACGCCCCCTCATAGGCGGAGTCGTTCACGTCGAAGTCGATGCCCTGCTCCGGGTCCCAGCCGGGGGTGGACACCATGCACAGGATCTCCCCGGTCTGGTAATTGTACACCAGCACCGTGCCCTTGCGCCCGTTCAGGGCGTTGTAGGCCGCGGCGGACACGTCCGCGTCGATGGTCAGCTTCATGGCCCCGCCCTTGGTGGTGGTGCCGGTGAGCAGGGAGTAGTCGATGAATTTGCCCCGGAAGATGCTCAGCATGCTGGTGCCGATGTTGCCATCCAGATCCCCCACCACGTGCAGGCAGCCCCGGCGCACCGCGCTGTCGTCGGCATAGTGGAAGGCGTCCTCCCCGGCGGCCGCCAGCACGGTACCGTTCCGGTCCGTGATGGAGCCCCGGTTCAGGACCCCGTTTGTGTACACGCTGTCGTTGGCGTAAAAGGACGCCCAGTCGCCCCCGTCCATGACCAGCCGGACCAGGTATACCCCCATGCCGGCCACCACCAGGGCCGCCAGCAGCAGCACCGCAAAGGCGCGTTTCGTCACTTTTTTCATCTGCGCCCTCCCGGATAGTAGTATCCGCCCGGATCGGCGGGGCCGTTGTCGTAATAGCCGCCGGGTCCGTTTCCGTCGTCATAGTAACCGCCGCTGCCGTCGTCGTAGCCGCCGTCGGGGCCCGGGTCGGCGTCATCCACGCCGATGCCGCCGGAGAACCGCTCCGGCCGCTTCACGGCAAAGCTGGCGTTGGCCCGCATGTCGGAGCCCTTCACGAAGGCCAGCATCATCCAGCAGGCGATCAGGCTGCTGCCGCCCACCGACGCGAAGGGGAACGTGACGCCGGTGAAGGGCAGGATGTCCATGGTGCCGTACACGTTCAGGATCACCTGCGCCAGCATCATGCTCATGGTGGCGGCGGCGGCGATGACGAAGTAGCTGGACCGGCCGGAGGAGGCGTTTTTCACCACGAAGCCCGCCAAGGCCAGCAGGGCCCCCACGCAGCACAGACCCGTGATCAGGCCCATCTCCTCGCAGATCACCCCGAAGACCATATCCGTCTCGGCGGCGTAGATGTCCACAAGCCAGCCGTTGCCGGCCCCCTGGCCGAACAGGCCGCCGCTGGCGGCCGCGCTCATGGCACGGACCTGCTGGTAGCCGTTGCCGTACACGTCCTCCCACACGTGGCCCCAGGTCTCGAACCGGGCCACCACGTGGGGCTTGACCGTCACCACCAGCATCACGCCCAGCGCCGCGCCGGCCACCGCCAGAAACACCGTGGCGAAGTTGCCCGAGCGCATGTAGGATATGACCAGGAAGGTGACGAAAAACACCAGCGCCGTTCCGAAGTCGCCCATCAGGGCCAGCAGCCCCACGCAGGCGGCGGAAAAGCCGATGTAGAAGATCAGGTTTCGGTTCACGAACAGCCGGTCCAGGGTGGCCGCACCGGCGTATATGTACAGCACCTTTACGAATTCCGACGGCTGGATGGTGAACGAGCCGAACTCCAGCCAGTTGCGGGCGCCGTTGCGCTCCGGGGCCAGCACCAGCGTCACCGCCAGCAGCCCCACCGCCGCGAAAAAGGCGTAAAGCCGCACGGCCTTGACCCGTTTCAGGTCCCGTATCCACAGGCACATGAACACGAACAACCCCACCGACACCCCGAACAGGATGATGTACTTGAGCATGTCGTCCGGGGTCTTGGAGGCGGCCACGCTCATGCCCACCGTGGACAGAAACAGCGCCAGGATCTCCGGTTCAAAGCCGGTCTGGCCGGCGGTGCGGACCACGGTGAAGTAGGTCCACTGGGCTGCCGCCAGGATGCCGAAGCCCATGATCACGCCCAGGCCCGCCTCCGGGTTATAGGTCAGCTGCTGGAAAAGCAATATGATCTGGAACACCGTCAGCAGCAGCATGGTGGCCCCGGGCCGGACCTGCCGGCCGGGGGCGTGGCGGTACTTCAAAAGGGCGGACCGCTCCTCCTCCGTCAGATCCACGAACCGGGCCGACACCTGGCCCAGGGTCAGCACATCCGCGTCCTGGATCAGGGCCCCGCCGGGCTGGACCAGGTCGCCGTTGACATAGGTGGCGCCCTTGCCCAGGCCGTACACTGTCCAGTCCCCCTGGGGACCTCGGATCAGACAGGCGTGAATCCGCTCCACGCCGGGGTCGTCGATCTGCCCGTCCACGGACTTGGCCCGGCCCAGGATGCACTCCCAGTGCCGCAGGGGGATCATCACGTCCCCCGCCAGGTACAGGTATGCCCATGTCTCCGGCTCGTACCGCTCCCGCAGCATGCTCCGCACGCACCGGGCCACGATCCACAGCCCTATCAGCGGCAGGATGTACCGGGACAGGTTCGCCAGGGTGGTGGACGCCTGCCCGAACAGCAGCGAGACGGGATCGAAGTCGAGGCCACTGAGAAAGTCTAAGTTGAGATTGCTCAGATCGAGATGCAAGACCGATCCTCCTTTCCAAAGGGGCTTATAGCCGCGCCCGGCGTTTTCCGGGCGGTTTCTATCAGAATCATATTGACATTATACATTCTTGTAACTAAAATGTAAACTATGAAAGGGAAAACTCTTTTTTGGATCTGTCTGTTCGGGGCGCTGGCCGCCCTGGGGGCGGGGGTATACCTGCTGCACGGACCGGCGGGGCGGCGGGCGGCCGTCTATGTGGACGGGGAGCTGTACGACACGGTGGACCTGACCGCGGCGGCGGAGCCCTATGAATTCACAGTGGAGACGGCCTGGGGCTGGAACACCGTCCAGGTGGCCCCGGGGAGCATACGGGTGCTGGACGCGGACTGTCCTAATCACGACTGCGTGAAGCAGGGGGCCATCACCGACGGGGTCATCCCCATCGTGTGTCTGCCCCATAAGCTGGTCATAGAGATCAAAGACTGATATGAGCAAAACGCAAAAACTGGTTTTTATGGCCCTGCTGACAGCCCTGGAGCTGACGATCTGGGTCATCGAGGGACAGATACCGGCGCCCATCCCCGTGCCGGGAGTGAAGCTGGGTCTGGCCAGCGTGATCACCCTGACGGCCATGGCGGTCATGGGCCGGAAAGAGGCCGGGGCCATACTGCTGGCCCGGATATTCCTGTCGGCGCTGTTCGCCGGCAGCTTTTCCGCCATATTGTTCTCCCTGGCGGGCGGGATCCTGTCCTGGGCGGTGATGGCCGCGCTGGTGGGGCGTTTTCCACAAAAGCTGCTGTGGGTGGTCAGCGTGTTCGGGGCCATCGGCCACAACGCGGGCCAGCTTCTGGCGGCGGCGGCGGTGACCCGGACGGCGGCCATCTTCTGGTACGGCCCGGCGCTTCTGGCCGCGGCCATCGTCACCGGGGCCTTCACCGGCATGGGGGCGATGTATCTTGTGCGGGCCCTGGACAAGTACCGGGCCGGCCGCAAGGGGCAATAGAGGGAAAGGATGTCGATTTATGGACCGTAAGAAACTGAAAAATGAGGCCCGGGAGGCCATGCGGCAGGCCCGGCCCAATCCCTTTTGGGTGGCGTTGCTGCTCGTGCTGGTGATGCTGGGACTGGAGCTGCTGGAGGTAAGCATCAGCGGCACCCTGGATGCCTACCGAACCATGTTTGCCTCCATGCTGGAGAAGGGCGTGGTGGAATATGTGCGGCCCCTGCCAAAGGGCGGTATTTTGGGCTCGCTTTTGCAGATCGCGCTGGAGCTGATGGCGCTGGAGCTGACAGTGGGCTTCGTCATCTACGCCCTGCGGGTCTGGCGGCGGGAGAAGGCCGGCTGCGGCGATATTTTTGACGCCTTCGGCGTATTCCTCCGGGCCATCCTGATCCAGCTGATACCGGGCCTGCTGGTGTCGCTGTGGTCGCTGATCTACGTTGTCCCCGTGACGGGACTGATCGTGGCCACCGGCCAGACCTGGTGGCTGTTTGCCGGCCTGCCGCTGATGATCCCGTCCATCATGGCGCTGTATTCTTACCGGCTGGCGGTGTATATCATGCTGGACAATCCCGGCGCGGGATGCTGGCAGTGCGTGGCGCTGAGCCGGGAGGTCATGCGTGGCCATCGGTGGGAGCTTTTCGTGCTGGATATGAGCTTTATAGGCTGGGCGCTGCTGTGCATGGTCCTGCCCCTGGTGGGGCTGATCCTGGCGGTATGGGTCAGTGTCTATGCCCAGGTGGTCTGCGCGGGCTATTACGACAGGCGTATCGCGGAATTCATGACCCGCAACGCCCCGCCCGTGGAGCCGGGCATATAAAAGATGAAAAAAGCAGCAGAGCGTCTCTGCTGCGTCAGTCTGTCAAAGAACTCCCCAAACGTGGGAGTATATGGTATAATGGGGAAGAGAGTATGTGAGGGGTGTAA
>CANRBG010000002.1 GCA_947628805.1 uncultured Oscillospiraceae bacterium
CACGCGATGCGGTACACACAGCACCGAGGTCTGGCCCGGGTAACGACCTGGGTGAGGCTGAAATTTGCTGCGATGAACCTGAAAAAGCTGGCGGTATGGAGTTGGGGAAAGCCCTGCTTTTCCCATATCTTCTGGCTATTTCCCGCCTTTATGCAAAAACGAGCCGTTCTTGTTCCTTGAAAACGGCTCGTTCTTTGACAGACTGATGCAGAGCGGGACAGGGAGACCTGTCCCGCTCTGCTGCCCTTGTGAGGCCATGGGCGGCCCTCTGCGGCGTTTTCCGGGTGGGGGTGGGTTCTCGCTTGACCGGGGAGCGGGCGGCGTGGTAGAATGGGATCGGGCCATAGACGAGACCATAGAGCGGGACGCCGGAAAGGAGTGAGGGATATGCCAGAGATCGCGCGGTTTTACGGAATTGTGATCAAGATGTTTTTCAAGCCCAAGGAGCACGAGCCCAGCCATATTCACGCTCTTTACGGCGAATATATGGGAGAGTTCAACATCCAAAGCATGGAGATGCTCCAGGGGGACTTGCCGATCAAGGCCCAGGAGCTCGTCCGGGAATGGCTGGGGGCCCACCAGGCGGAGCTGCAGGAGATGTGGGAGAGCCAGATCATCCGGAAGCTCCCGCCGCTGTGAGGGGGTGCCGGGCATGATACAGAGGATCGCGAAGCTGGTCCCGCTCCCGGATTATATGCTGGCGGCGACCTTTGACGACGGCAGAAAGGTCGTGTACGACGTCAAGGAGGATATGGGGCTGCCGGGCTATCGTCTGCTGGCGGAGGTGCCGGGTCTGTTCCAGCAGGTCCAGCTGGACGAGAGCCGAACGTGTGTGTTTTGGAGCGACGAGATCGATCTTCCCAGCCACGCCATATATGAATACGGCCGGCCAGTGGACAGTTTCCCAGGAAGAACGTAAAAACAAAGACAAAGACAAAGACAAAGAGCGGGACAGGGAGGGACCTGTCCCGCTCTTTTGCCCCTGTGAGGCCCTGGACGGCCCGGCGTGGCATTGATGGGGACCGTTTTTGCGTTGCGGTCCGGTGACGTGCAATTTGTCGGACTATTTGCGGCAAAGTGATTGAAATACTGTGCAAAGTGTAGTAGAATCGTTTAAAACGGCAGGATGCAAGGAGAGAGCAAATGGAAAAGAAATACGATGTGACCGCCCTGGGGGAGATGCTGATCGACTTTACGGAGAACGGCGTCTCCGACCAGGGGAACGGACTTTTCGAGGCCAACCCCGGCGGCGCGCCCTGCAACGTGCTGGCCATGCTGCAAAAGCTGGGCCGGAAGACCGCTTTCGTGGGCAAGGTGGGCGACGATCCCTTTGGCCGGCTCCTGCGCCGGACGGGGGAGGAGGCCGGCGTGGACATGGGCGGCCTGCTGGCGGACAAGCAGGTACATACCACCCTGGCTTTCGTCCAGACGGCCCCCGACGGGGACCGGGACTTCTCCTTTTACCGGGGCCCCGGCGCGGATATGATGCTGACGCCGGAGGAGGTATCCGAGACCTACGTGGCGGACGCGCGGATCTTCCACTTCGGCACCCTGTCCCTGACGGACGAGCCGGTGCGGGCGGCCACGGTGAAGGCGGCGGCGCTGGCCCGGCGGGCCGGGGCGATCGTGTCCTTCGACCCAAACCTGCGCCCACCCCTGTGGAAGGATATGTACGCGGCCCGGGCCATGATCAGCTGGGGCCTGGCCCAGGCGGACGTGGTGAAGATCGCGGACAACGAGCTGGAATTCATGACCGGCGAGACGGATTTTGACGCCGGCGCGGCCAAGCTCCTGGCGGACTATCCCAACATCCGGCTTTTGAACGTGACGGCCGGGTCCGAGGGCAGCTACGCCTACTGCGGCGCTCAGCGTGTGTTCCAGCCGGCCTTTAAGCTGGGGGGCACCGTGGAGACCACCGGCGCGGGGGACACCTTCTGCGCCTGCGTGCTGCATTTCGTGCTGGAGCGCGGGCTGGAGGGTCTGACGGCGGCGGATCTGACGGAGATGCTGCGCTTCGCCAACGCCGCGGCGTATCTGGTGACCACCAAAAAAGGCGCCATCCGTTCCATGCCGGAGCGGGCGGCGGTGGAGGAACTTCTGGCGGCCCATGCATAACAGACGGGATAGGGAGGAATTAAGGAGGCGAGTGCATGAAACTGACGTTTTTGGGCGCGACCCATGAGGTGACCGGCAGCTGTACGCTCATCGAGATCGGTGGGGTGTACGGCTTGGTGGACTGCGGCATGGAGCAGGGGGAGGACGTATACGTGAACCAGCCCCTGCCGGTGTCGCCGGGACAGCTGGACTTCGTGCTTTTGACCCACGCCCACATCGACCACTCGGGCAACCTGCCGCTGCTTTTCAAAAACGGCTATTCCGGCCCCATCTACGCCACTGGGGCAACCTGCCATCTGTGCGAGATCATGCTGCGTGACTGCGCCCACATCCAGGAGTCGGACGCGGAGTGGAAAAGCCGCAAATCCAAGCGGGCCGGGGGCCCGGCGGTGGAGCCGGCGTACACCATGGACGACGCGGAGGCGGCTATCGCCCGTTTGCGGCCCTGCGACTACGGCCAGCAGGTCCATATCGCGGAAAACGTGATCATCCGCTTCGTAGACGCGGGCCATCTGATGGGCTCAAGCAGCATCGAGGTATGGCTGACGGAGGCGGGCCAGACCCGCAAGGTGGTCTTCAGCGGCGATGTGGGCAACCTGGACCAGCCCATTATCAACGATCCCCAGTACCTGACCGAGGCGGATTGCGTGATCACGGAGTCCACCTACGGGGACCGGCTGCATGAGAAAAAGACCACCAACAACGTGCAGTTTTTGGCGGATGTGATCCAGCGGACCCTGGACCGGGGCGGCAACCTGGTGATCCCCTCCTTCGCGGTGGGCCGGACCCAGGAGCTGCTGTACTTCATCCGGGAGATCAAGCTGCAAAACCTGGTGACGGGCCACGGGGACTTTCCCGTGTATGTGGACAGCCCCCTTGCCAACGAGGCCACGGCCATCTTTTTGCAGTGCGACCGGGAGTACTTTGACCCCGAGGCCAAGGCCCTGCTGGACCAGGGCGTGAACCCGCTGGTGTTCCCGGGGCTGAACGTGTCGGTGTCCAGCGAGGAATCCAAGGCCATCAACTTCAATAAGGAGCCCAAGGTGATCATCTCCGCCAGCGGCATGTGCGAGGCGGGCCGGATCCGCCACCACCTGAAGCACAACCTGTGGCGGAAGGAGAGTACGGTGCTGTTCGTGGGCTACCAGGCCGTGGGCACCACGGGCCGGGCCATCCTGGAGGGGGCAAAAAAGATCAGCCTCTTTGGCGAAGAGGTGGCGGTGAACGCGGAGATATGCTTCTTCCCCGGCAAGAGCGGCCATGCCGACAAGGATGGCCTCATTAAATGGATCACCTCCTTCGATCCCAAGCCCGCGATGGTGTTCGTCAACCACGGGGAGGACGCGGTGTGCCAGAGCTACGCGGAGCTTCTGCATGACCAGTACGGCCTGACTACCTTCGCGCCTTTCTCCGGCACGGTGTACGACCTGCTGGCCGGGGAATTCCTGGAGACCCCGGCGGGCATTCCCGTGGAGAAGAAGACCGCCAAGCAGGCCCGGAACCAGACGGTGTTCGAAGGACTGCTGGCCGCCTGCCAGCGGCTCACGGACCTGGCCCGGTCCTGCAAGGAGATCCCCAACAAGGAGATCGGAAAGTTCACCGGCCAGATCAATTCCCTTGTGGACAAGTGGAGCGGCTGGGGCAAAAAGCGGTAAGCCCTCCGATACAAAGTCATGCTGCCGTCCGGGACGATCGCCCCGGACGGCGTTCAATTGGGCACAATTGCCGGAAATCCGCCCGGCGGCGGCCCCGGATGTTGTGGGTCTGCGTCATTGTGTTCGGCGGAGCGATTTGCTATAATGTGCTAAATGATAAAAGAGCGGAGGACGCATATGAGCAAGATCGCGGTGGCAACGGACAGCAACAGCGGCATCACCCAGGCCCAGGCCAAAGAAATGGGCATCCGGGTGTTGCCCATGCCTTTCTATATCAACGGGGAGCTGTATTTTGAGGATATCACCCTGACCCAGGAGGCCTTTTACGAGAAGCTGGACGCGGACGCGGATATCTCTACCTCCCAGCCCGCTCCGGGGGACGTGACGGATTTCTGGGACGGGATATTGAAGGACTACGACCAGCTGATCTACATCCCCATGTCCAGCGGCCTGTCCGCCTCCTGCCAGACGGCCGCGTTTCTGGCCGCCGAGGAGCCCTACGCCGGCCGGGTGTTCGTGGTGGATAACCAGCGCATCTCCATCACCCAGCGGCAGGCGGCCCTGGACGCCATGGAGATGGCGGAAAAAGGCATGAGCGCGGACCAGATCGTGGAGGTGCTCATGCGGGAGAAGCTGGACAGCAGCATATACATAACCGTGGACACACTGAAATATCTCAAAAAGGGCGGCCGGGTGACCCCGGCGGGAGCCGCTCTGGGGGCGGTGCTGAACATCAAGCCGGTGCTGACCATCCAGGGGGACAAACTGGACGCCTTCGCCAAGGTCCGGGGCATGAAGGCTGCCCGGGAGAAGATGCTGGACGCCATGGAAAAGGACATCCGGGAGCGGTTCGCCGGCGAGCGGGTGCATCTGCTGGCGGCGTATACCTGCTCGCGGGAGGAAGCCGAGGATTGGAAACTGCAGATCCAGGAGCGCTTTCCCGACCTGCCGCTGGAGATGCTGGACCCCTTGTCGCTGAGCGTATCCTGCCACATCGGCAAGGGCTCTATGGCTATCGCCTGCAGCAAGGTCATTGAATACTGATCTTTCGGAATGAACGGTATGCCCGCCGCATTTTGCGGCGGGCTCCTATTGTTTTTCAGACATAGACATGATACAATATCTGACCGTGTGAGATATTCGTCCGCAAGGAGCTTTTTTCGCTATGATCCTGGGCAAGTACATAAACCGATACTACGTCAAATACGGCCTGCGGCTGCTGCTGGGCATCGCGGCGCTGGTGGCGGTGGACTATCTGCAGCTTTTGATCCCCAACCTGTACCAGATGGTGATCAACGGCATGAACCACGGCCGGGTGCTGGTGGATGGGGCGTACATCCCCTTTGACATGGACTTTCTGCTGGACCGGATCTGCATGCCCATGCTGATCGTGATATTGATGATCGTGTTCTGCCGGTTTCTGTGGCGGGTGTGCTTTTTCGGCGCGGCCATCAAGGTGGAGGCGGGGCTCCGGGAACAGATGTTCGACCACGCCAAGGATCTGAGCCGGCAATATTACCAGGTGAACAAGGTGGGGGACCTGATGAGCCTTTTCACCAACGACCTGGATACGGTCCAGGACTGCTACGGCTCGGGGCTTTTGATGTTCTTTGACGCGCTGGCCCTGGGGGCCATGGCGGTGTGGCGCATGTGGGAGATGGACCATTTTCTGACGGCGCTGGCTATGATCCCCATGGCGTTTCTGCTGGGCTCCAGCGCGCTGATCGGCCGGTACATGATGAAGAAATGGGACATCCGCCAGGCGGCCTTTTCCAAGCTGTCGGACTTCTCCCAGGAGAGCTTTTCCGGCATCGCGGTGATCAAGGCCTTTGTCAAGGAGGCCAAGGAGCTGTGGGCTTTTCAGGCCCTGAACCGGGAAAATGAGAAGGCTAACGTGGACTTCACCCGGGCGTCGGTGCTGCTGCGGATACTGGTGACGCTGTTCGTGGAGAGCGTCATATGCATCATACTGGGCTACGGCGGGTATCTTGTCTGGCGGGGGACGTTCAACGCGGGCCAGCTCATGGAATTCATCGGCTACTTCAACGCCATCGTCTGGCCCATCATGGCGGTGTCGGAGCTCATCGACATGACAAGCCGGGGGGCGGCATCCTTAAAGCGCATATCCGCCCTGCTGGACGCGAAGCAGGACGTGGCCGACCGGCCCGGCGTAAAGCCCCTGGGGCCGGTGAAAGGGAAGATCGAATTTCGGGATCTGACCTTCCGCTACCCGGACGGGGAATATGACGCGCTGGAGCATGTGAGCGTGACCATCGAGCCCGGCGAGAGCGTGGGTCTGGTGGGCAAGACCGGCTCCGGCAAGACCACGCTGGTGGACCTGCTGCTGCGGACCTATAACGTACCGGACGGGACGGTGTTCATCGACGGCCGGGACGTGAACGCGGTCCCCATCCGGGACGTGCGCGCCGCCATCGCCTACGTGCCCCAGGACAACTTCCTTTTCTCCGACACCATCGCCCGCAACATCGGCTTTTCCCAGGATCAGAGCGATCTGATCCCGGAGGCGGTCCGGAACGCCGGGGTCCTGGCGGACGTGGACGGCGACGTGCGGGATTTTGCCGAGGGCTACGACACGGTGCTGGGGGAGCGGGGCGTGACGGTCTCCGGCGGCCAGAAGCAGCGCATCTCCATCGCCCGGGCCCTGATGAAGGACGCGCCCATCCTGATATTGGACGACTCCGTATCCGCCGTGGATACGGACACGGAGCGCACCATCCTCTCCAACCTCCGTTCCACCCGGGCCGGCCGGACCACCATCCTCATCGCCCACCGGGTCTCCACCATCGAGCGGCTGGACAAGATCATCTATCTGGAGGACGGCCGTGTCTCCGCCGTGGGGACCCACGGAGAGCTTCTGCAAAGCTGCCCTCCGTACCGGCATATGGTCCAGCTGCAGAAGCTGGAAGAGGAAGGGGGCGGTCTCAGTGCGTGAATATCTGCCCCTTTTGATCGCCGGGGCCGTCATCGGCTTTTTCGCGGCGGGCTTCATCCTGGTGTGGCTGGCGGTCCGCCGCCGGAAGGACGTCCGGAGCGGGGACCGGAACATGCCGGACGGGGAGATCCTGCGTAGGCTCGCTAAATACGCCCGGCCCTACTGGAAGCAGTTTGTGCTGGTACTGGCGCTGGTGATCGTCTCGCTGGCCTACTCCCTGGCGTCGCCGGCGCTGGTGGGCCGGGTGGAGGAGCTCATCAAGGCGGACTTCCCCTTGAAACGGCTCTGGACCCTGGTGGCGGTGTACGCGGGATTGCTGGCGATCAGCATGGTGTGCACTTACTTCCAGTCCATCATCCTGCAAAAGGTGGGCCAGAAGATCCTGTCCGATCTGCGCCAGGACCTGTTCACCCACATCGAGAGCCTGAGCCACGCCCAGCTCAACGCCATCCCCGTGGGCAGGCTGGTGACCCGGGTCACCAACGACACCAACGCCATCTCCATGATGTTCACCAATATCCTGGTGAACATGATCCGCAACGTGTTCATCCTGTTCGGGGTGCTGGGGGCCATGGTGCTGGTCAACTACGCCCTGACGCTGATGGTGCTGTGCTTCCTGCCGTTTTTGGTGCTGTTCACGGTGATATTCCGGCAGCTGACCCGCCGGGCCTACCGCCGGGTGAAGGACTGCACCACGGACATCAACACGTACCTGTCCGAGAACCTGTCCGGCATCAAGATCACCCAGGTCTTCAACCGGGAGCAGGCCAAGATGGACGACTTTCTGGCCAAGAGCGGGGCCCTGCGTCAGGCCCGCCAGCGGCAGATGTACGTGTTCGCCGTGTTCCGGCCCATGGTGTATATGCTCTACATCACCTCGGTCATGTGCCTTTTCTACGTGGGCAGCCGGGGCTATATCCAGGACAGGACCTTCCTGGGCCAGACCGTCACCAGCGGCACGGTGGTCACGTTCTATCTCTACATCTCCAAATTCTTCGACCCCATCCAAATGCTGGCGGAGCAGTTCAACATGCTTCAGTCGGCTTTCGCCTCGGCGGAGAAGATCTTTGCCGTGTTCGACATGGTCCCGGCTCTGACCGACGAGCCGGACGCCATCGAGATCGACCACGTGGAGGGGGACATCGTCTTTGAGGACGTGTGGTTCGCCTACGAGCCCGGGGAGTGGGTCCTGAAAGGCGTCAGCTTCCATGTGTCCGCCCGGCAGACCGTGGCCCTGGTGGGCGCCACCGGCTCCGGCAAGAGCACGATATTGTCGCTTCTGTGCCGCAACTACGATATCCAGAAAGGCCGTATCCTGCTGGACGGGATCGACATCCGCCACATCAAGATATCGTCCCTGCGCCGCCACTTCGGCCAGATGCTCCAGGACGTGTTCCTGTTCTCCGGCACCATCCGCAGCAATATCGTCCTGCGGGAGGACCGGTTCACCGACGATCAGATCTGGCAGGCCTGCCGGTATGTGAACGCGGACCAGTTCATCGGCAAGCTGGACGGAGGCCTGGACGAGCAGGTCCGGGAGCGGGGCAACAACTTCTCCGCGGGCCAGCGGCAGCTTATCAGCTTCGCCCGGACAGTCCTGCACCGGCCGGCGGTGATGATCCTGGACGAGGCCACCGCCAACATCGACACGGAGACGGAGGTGCTGATCCAGAACTCCCTGGAGAAGATGAAGAACATCGGCACCATGCTGATCGTGGCCCACCGGCTCTCCACCATCCAGCACGCGGATAACATAATCCTTCTGTCCCACGGCCAGATCCTGGAGCAGGGGACCCACCAGCAGCTGCTGGGGTCCAGGGGCATGTACTACAAGCTTTACATGCTCCAGTATGAGAGCCAGACGGAGGATAAGACCGCCGTCTGACCAGTTTTTTCAATATTTTGCAGCGCCCTTCCTCTCGCCGGGGAAGGGCGTGTTTTGTCTGAAAAAAAGATAGAAAAATTCGATATTTTAGTTGAAATCTACGAATTTAAATGGTAAAATAATTATAATTGACATAATATCCTATAGTTTTTCCGCGAAGGAATGGAAAAAGCTGGTAAACACCGGCGAAGAACCGGGCGAAAAACGACATGTCATAGGGGGAGAGTTCCGATGAAACACGGTGGAGCGTATCGAAAGAGCACGCGAGTGATGGCGCTGGTGATGGCGCTGTTGATGATGCTGTCCACGGGCGGATTTGCCCTGCGCGACGGTACGGAGCCCAAGCCGGAGCCGATGGCGGAGGTCCCGGCGGAGACTATTTCAGAGCCGGCCGGTCCGGAGGAGGTCACCGCGCCTTCGGAGCAGGTCACCGCACCTTCGGAGGACACCCCTGTGCCTTCGGAGGACACCCCTGTGCCTTCGGAGGACACCCCTGTGCCTTCGGAGGACACCCCTGTGCCTTCGGAGGATATCCCCGCGCCCTCGGAGGAGGTCCCCGCGCCCTCGGAGGACACCCCCGCGCCCTCGGGCGACCCTGCCGATGGGGAAAATGCCTCAGTGGGGGGGGTGGCTCCCGCCCCGGCGGAGACTGACCCGGCCGAGACCACCCCGGAGCCCACTGCCGACCCCAACGCCGGCATCATGACCGTCGATCTGCCTGTTCCCGCGGCGGATGGGCCTAATATCCAGTTCACTGTCACAGCGGACGGCGGCAATCCGGCGAAAGAGACCTGGGACCGGAATACGACGCTGAAATATACGCTGACCGTGAGGAACGCCGGCGGCGCCCTTATCTCCAACACCTCGAACGCCGCTTTCAAACTTACCTTTGAAAACAGCACGGGAACACTTCTCAAGCCGGCGTTCGTGGAGGATACTATCACCCAGATCGGGGGAGAGAACGTCCCGGCCAGCCTCGATGGGACCAATAACTTTTATATCGGCGCGCGGGGCGCCACCAACACGAACAAATCAGGCGACACAGTGATGGGAGCGGGCAGCGCCGTCAGCGTTCAGATCCAAGTCAAGCTGAACGAGGCCGCCGCCAGCGAGAAAGCGTTTACGTTCACCCTCAAAATTTCCAGCCTGGACGGTAGTTCTTTTCAGGGCATAACGTTTCCGGCTAGCAGCCAGACCTTTGACCAGAACGGCACCGGCGGCACCGGCGGCGGCACGCCCTCGGAGACATATACGCTCGTCTACCATCTGAATCCGCCCGACGGTACGGCGGAGCCGGTGGGAGAGGGCGAAGGCATCCATACGGAAGTCCAAACTGATACCGGCACATTTACGCTGAAAAGCGTGGGCCGAACCAATGAAGGCGACGCTAATAATACCATGTTCTCCGAAAACGCGGACCACAGTGATCAACTAATACAGGGCGAATATAAAGATGGCACAGATTATTACTTTGCCGGCTGGAACCGGACGCCTGTGACACCTGCGGGATTCTCCACTTACAATGAAATCGACTATCCCATAACAGAGATCGGCCAGAGCGGCCAGAATTACCGAGGCTTTCAGAGTGGCACTGAGATCACGGTTGAGGACCGGACTGATTTGTATGCCGTGTGGGTGTATGCGGCTAATTCCGGCCTGTTTGGCTATGTTCTGACGGACCCGGGCGCCACGTTTGATCTGACTCAGTATACCGAGAAGCCGACCAGTCGGTGGAAGACTTCCGAAGGGCAGATACTGGGGGATAACGGGTGGACCAGCGAAGGGCATGCCAAGAAGTTTGTCGTATATGATGCGGGCTATGTCAAGGACGACGGAAAGACATTCACTGTGACGAAAGATAAGCCCCGCGTATCCGACAAGAATTTCGTCGGCTGGTATGAAAAAGATAAGGAGGGAGATAGGACTGGACACATCGTCGTGGGCGGGGACACGATCTACTATGGTGGCGAGAACAGTGTCTACAGTCTGGACGCCATCTGGGGGACCGTCTCCGGCGGCACGAGCGTAACGCAGACGTATGACGGGCAGCCCCACGCCATCGGGATCGGCAACTTGCAGACGAATTATTCCGGCGGCGGCATCACAAAGCTTGAAAGCTTGAAAAATCCGGCAACAAGTGTTTCTTATACATATGCTGTCACCAAAGATGGCGAGCCTGTGACGGGGACCACCGACAGCAGCGGCGTGCCTCAGTTCACGGCGCCCGGCGTCTACGAGTATGAGATCACCTCCACGCTGAAAGACCCGGGGCATATGCGGAATGAGGCGGTCAAGACGAATGGCATCACGGTGGGCACTACCAACGCCACGCTGACCATCTATCCTGTGCTGGACCTGACGGTCAAAAAGACCGTGATGGGCGACAGCGCACCTGCCGGTAACTATACCTTTGCTATAACCACAGGTGCTGAAAATTCTGCATATGTGGTGATCAATGAGCCTACCCTGACTGTGGAGGCGAAAAACAGCAAAACGACCCGGTTGGCGTTTACGAACCCGGGTACCTACGAGATCACTGTTGCCGAGACGAACGGCGGTGTGCCCGGCATGACCTATGCCGGTGCGCAAAGCTTCTCCGTCACCGTGGACAACAACTACCAGATCACCAGCATCACCGGCGCCAACAACCCCCAATACCCCAACGGCAACGGCACGGCGGAGCTGACCTTCACCAACGAGTACAAGACCGGCAGCCTGACCGTGACCAAGCAAATGGCCGGAACTTTCGCTGGCCTGGATAATGACACATCGTTCAACTTTAATGTGAAGCTGACCAACGGCGCTGGCGAGCCTGTCACAGGCACGTTTGGCGACAAAGTATTTACCGCTGACGGTTTGGCTTTTACGGTGAAGTCCGGCAAGCCTGTGAACATCACCGGTCTGCCCGTGGGCACCACTGCCATCGTCACCGAGACGCCCGGGGACATCTACGAGACTCCCACTTTCAACCCGACAGAGGCAAACACCACCGGGGTCACCATCACCGAGACCGGCGCCGCCGTCACCATCACTAACACCCGCAAGACCGGCAGCCTGACCGTCACAAAGACGGTGACCAATCCTTTCACCGGCTTGACGGACGGCCCCTTCACCATCCAGGTCCAGGCCGACGCCGGCCTCAACGGTGAGTTTACCGCCACTGGCCTTGAAGGCGGCGCTGATAAAGTGACTTTCACAGGCGGCAGAGCCTCGTTCAGTATCTCGTCCAACGGTTCTGTGACCATCTCCGACCTGCCCGCCGGCATGCATTTCACCGTCACGGAGACGGATGCGGCCAACTATACCGTTGCTTACAGCGGCGGAGCGGGCGTATCGTCCAATGAAGTGACCATCCCCGCCGACGACACGGCCGCCGTCACCGTCACCAACACCCGCCGGACCGGCAGCCTGACCGTGACCAAGAAGGTGGAGGGCTATGCGTCGAACCGGTCCTTCCACTTTTCGGTGGAGCTCCAGGATAACGGCGTTCTTGTCTCCGGCTCCTTCGGCGGCGTCACGTTCACTGATGGCGTGTATACTTTTGCCCTGACGCCCGGCTCCGATTCGAGCGCCTCCCGGACCATCACCGGCTTGCCCGCCGGCGTGGCTTATACGGTGACGGAGACAGAGGCGGACCAGAACGGCTACACCACGACCTCCACCGGTACCACCGGTACCACCGGTGTGATCGATGCCGTCAACCCGGCCGCGGCGACTTTTACCAATACCCGTGCTACCGGCAGCCTGACCGTGACCAAGACTGTCACCGGTACCGACGCGGATAAGGAGGCATCCTTCTCCTTCACCGTGAGGCTGACCGACCCCGATGGCAGGCCAGTTGCCGGCTCTTTCGGCGGCGTGGTCTTTGACGCCCAGGGCGTCAGCGAGACCCAGACCGTCAAGCATGACACGTCTGTGACCTTTACAGATCTGCCTGCCGGGGCGACAGCCGTCGTGACCGAGACGGACGCCGACAGCAAATACACCGTCTCCTATGATCCTGCCAGCGCCGTCATCCCGGCCAATGGGACCGCCAGTATTGGCATCACCAACGCCCGCAAGACCGGCCAATTGACGGTCGTGAAGCTGATGCTTAACGGCACGGCGGCGGACGAGATAAGGGATTTCCAGTTCACCCTGGCTCTGACCGACGGCGGCAGGCCCGTGACGGGCTCTTATAACTACAGTGTCGGCGGCGGCCCAGAGCAGAGCGCTGATTTTACATCGGGAAGCCATACCTTTACCATCCGGCCCGGAGAGGGCAACGCCGTGGTCATTACCGGCCTGCCCCTGGGCGCCCATGGGGAGGTACAGGAGATCGGAAACGCTGATTATGACACCACCTACGTGACCGGCAGCATGTCCACCAATATGGTGGGCACGAGCGGCTCTGTCTCCGGCACGATCGGGACGGATTCCCGCGTAGTCATCCGCAACGTCCGCAAGACCGGTTCTCTGGTCATCACCAAGACCGTTGCCGGAGCGGATAACGTAACCAGCGAGGCCGCGCGGACGTTCACCTTCACCGTGAAGTTGACGGAAGCCGACGGTACAACGCCCATATCCGGGACCTTTGGCGATGTGGTGTTTGGCCCAGACGGCGTCAGTTCCGCCCTGACGGTCGGCGCCGGCCAGTTTGTGACCATCTCCGACCTGCCTGCCGGAGCACGATACACCGTGACGGAGCAGGCGGCGTACCCGTTCTACAGCCTCACGGCCACGACGGCCGGCACCGGTACCATCCCGGCGGACGGTTCCGTCACGGCCGCTTTCACCAACACCTTCCAGCGAGGCAGCGTGAAGCTGGTCAAGCAGGTGGCTGCCGGCGGCAATACCCAGGGTACATTCACCTTCCGGGCGACTCTTCTCAGCGGCAGCGGCGGCGCCTCCTCCCGGATATCCGGTGACTTTCCCATCGCTGCCGGCGCGGGGACGCTCGGCGGCGTTACCAATGGGATGCTCCATTTTGAAAACGGTGTGAGCGACATGTTCACGCTCACCGTGGCGCCCACGGCGTCCGGCGCCCTGACCGCTGGGGCGGACGTGACCATTTCCGGTCTGCCTGCCGGGCTCCAGTTCGTGGCCGAGGAGCTGCAGGGTGCGAGCGCGGAATACGACGTGACGTATTCCAACAATCATGCGGCCATTCCCGCCAACGGTACCCTGACGGTCACCGTCACGAATACCTACAAGGGCGGCGACCTGAAGATCAGCAAGCAGGTTGTGGACGCGCCTGTGGGCACGGCCCCGAAGTTTACATATACCGTAACGCTCACCAACGCGGACAAAACGCCCTTTACCGGCCACCGGGGCGTCACGAGCAGCATTGGCGGCGTGACGACGACGCAGAGCGTGTATATCCAAAATGGCGTATACACCTTTAGCGAGGGCCTGGGCGACGGTGACAGCTTCACCATCCTCAGTTTGCCCGAGGGCCTGACCTATGAGGTAAAAGAGGATCAGCAGCCAGGCTATGTCCGCAGCTTTGGCAGCGGCAGCGCCTACTCGACTGGCGCCATCGGGAAGGGCACCACGGAGGTCAAGTACGTCAACACCTACCGGCCCGACACCCTGCATGTCGTGAAGGTATTTGACGTGCCCGCCGGCTACGATACCAGCGGCCTGTCCGCCAGCTTCACGATCACGCTGGACGGACATAGAGGCTGCAACGATAAGCACGGCGACGTGCAGTTTGAAAACGGCGTGGGCAGCTTTACCCTGACGCCCGACCATAACTCCGTTGATCTTACGCAGCTGCCCGATGGCCAGTTCACCATCACCGAGACATCGGTGAATAACGGCTTTGTGACATCCATCGAGGTCGCGGGCGACAGCGGTACGGCACAAGTGACGGATAAAACGGTTACGGATACCTTCACCACCGCCACCAATGCAAAGACGGTCACCTTTACCAACCGCCTTGCCCGGGGCGGCCTGACCGTCACCAAGACCTTGCTGCAGCCGGCCGTAGGGGAGGACCTGAATACCGGCAGAACGTTTGGATTTACCGTGACTTTGAGCGACGATGCCATCAACGGTAAATATGGCGATATGACCTTTGAAGACGGCGTGGCCAGCTTTGAACTGGCCGGCGTTACCACGACAGATACGCCCAATACCCTGTCCGCCGCAGACCTGCCCGCGGGCCTGACCTACACCGTCACGGAGACGGGGGCGGACGACTATGCCACCACAGTGACCAACTCCGCTGCCGGCGGTTCCGTCAACAACGAGGCCCGCACGGCCACCGGCACGATCGCGGACGGCGGCACGGCTGCCGTCGCCTTTACCAACACCTTCAAGACAGGCAGTCTGACCGTCACAAAGCGGGTCGATGGAAATGATGGTGAGACAGGACAGTTCTGGATCACGCTGGAAAAGATCAATGACCCGCGTTTCGGAGGTACCTATGGTGACTTCACGTTCTATGGCGGCTCCGCCAGCGCACCGATCAGCAAGAACGGCACGCTTAGCGCTGTGGGGCTGCCGGCGGGCGCGGCCTTCCGGGTAACGGAGCTCAACGCCGGCAGCGGCTATACAACCGCCTACGAGACGGCGAGCGGAACCGTTGGTGATCCGCCCACGGTCACGATCCCCTATGCCGCCTCGGCGGCCGCGTCCCCGGCCGCGGTCACGGTGGTCAACACCTACCACGGCGGCGAACTGACCGTCACAAAGCAGGTGACCGCGCCCTTCGATACGCTGGACAAGGATCGGGTCTTCTCCATCCAGGTCGAACTGAACAGGCCCGTCAATGGGACGTACGGCAACATGACGTTTACGAACGGCACGGCGACACTGTCTATGAAGCACGGCGATAGCGTGTCCGCCACGGGTCTGCCCGACGGCACGCGTTACACCGTAACGGAGGAGCCCAACACTTACTACAATGCCTCCTATAACGGGAGCGCCGCCGCCACGGAGGCCGCCGGCGTCATCCAGGAGTCTGTCCCGGCGGCCGTCACGGTCACCAACACCCGCAAGCTCTCGACCGGGACCCTGACGGTAACGAAGACCTCCAATGACCTTTATCCCATCGATGGCCAGAAGTTCAAGGTCAGTGTGCAGCTGACCATGAACGGCCAGGCGGTGAACTATACCGACGGCGTCTTTATAAACGGCACGGCCAGCTTCGAGCTGGGTATAGGCGAAAGCAAAAAGCTGACCGGTCTGCCGCTGGGCGTGACCTACACCGTAACGGAGGATATGAGCAGCGCGGCCAATTACACGGCGGAGTACGACGGCGCCACCGGCCTGGTCCTGGGGACCGGGGAGATGGCTGCCCACATCGACAACGTCCGCCAGACCGGTGATCTGACCATAACAAAGACCGTGACGGGCGATCACGCGGAGATGGATCGAGTATTCCATTTCACCGTGACCCTGGGCGACGACAGGATCAAGGGCCGCTTCGGGGACGTAGACTTTGAAGGCGGCGTGGCCCATGTGACGGCCAAGCACGGCGAGCCCAAGGTCATCGAGGGCCTGCCCGCCGGCGTGGAATACAGCGTCACGGAGGACGAGGAGCCCGGCTATGTGCCCCAGCGCGGGACCATCAGCGCCACGACCGCGTCCACCGCCGAGGCCGCGTTTGTCAACGTGTATCACCACGGCGATCTGTCCGTGGAGAAGAGGGTCATGTCCGGCGGCAACCAATACGGGATATTTGAATTTGTCCTGACCTTCCCGGAGGATAACGTCAACGGAACTTACGCCATCCAGGCCGAAGCCGGCAGCCTGACGGAGCTCAACGGCACGCCCGTGACCACTGCCGCCGGGGACCTGAAGCTCCAGGTGGTAAACAGCCAGGCACGCTTCAAACTGCAAACGACCGCCGGCGCGGCCAAGGCGCTGATCGTTGGCCTGCCGGCCGGTGTGTGGTATAACGTCCGGGAGGTTGGCGCCGCGGAGTACGCAGCTACCTACTTTGTGGGCGGTATGCAGATGACCCGAAGCAGCTATGCCTGGGGCGCGATCGTGGAGGGCCAGACCGAGGAGGTCCTGGTGGAGAACACCTACCGGGGCGGCGATCTGACCATCAGCAAGACCGTGGTGGACCCGCCCGCGGGCACGGACCCGGCATTTACGTTTACGGTAAATATAACGGTGGACGGCCAGCCCTTCTCCAGGGACTATTGCGGCGTCATCCGGCCCGGGGCCACAGAGGCCGTGACCGAGAAGGTGCAGTCGCCGTTCACGTTCGAGCTGAAAAACGGCCAGAGCCTAACGCTGGTAGGACTGCCGGAGGGCGCTCAGTATACAGTCACGGAGACCCCGCAGGCCGGATATGTCCGGACCTTGGCCGCCGGCAGCGACATGCAGACCGGGGAGATAGCGTTCCACGACAGGAAGGAAGTCAAATTCGTCAATGCCTACCGGCCCGGCACGCTGACCGTGACGAAGGTCTTTGACGTGCCCGATTGGTATGATGACCAGCTGTCCGCGGACTTCACCATTACGCTGCAGGGCCATAGCTGCAGCGACCAACACGGCGATGTGAAGTTTGAAAACGGCGTTGGCAGTTTCACGCTGACCAGTGCCGCGCCCACTGTTACGATCCGGGACCTGCCGGCGGGTACATATACCGTCACCGAGACGAATGTCCCGCCTGACTTTGCTGCCGAGATCGAAGTAGAAAAAGGTGGGACAGTCCGGACCGTGCCGGGCACTGTCGTGAAGGACAGCTTTTCCGGCTTCGAGACCCAGCAGGTAGAGGTCGTCACCTATACTGACAAGCTGACCCGTGGCGATCTGACGGTCACGAAGAACGTGACCGGCGCCCCGGCGTCGGATGTGAACAAGATGTTCGCCTTCCGCGTGGCGCTCATGAATGGCGCGACACCCATCGACCGGGCGTTTACCGGCGCTGTCAATGAGGGCGGCGGTCGGTACGCGTTCTCCCTGGGCGACGCAGACTCCATCCGATTCGGCGATCTGCCCGCCGGCACCAAGTATACCATAGAGGAGCTGGCTGACAGCGCGGCGGGATACGCCACCGACATCACCGGCGCGGAACGCACCGAAACGGACCGGTCCGCCTCCGGCGGCATCGCGGATGGTGAGACCGACGCGGTGGTCTATGCCAACAGCTACATGACCGGCTCCCTGACCGTGGAGAAGGTAGTGGCTGGCGGCGGCAGCGCCCTGCGGGATTTCAGCTTCACCGTCACCAAGGTGGGCGATGGTACCTACAACAGGACCTTTGCTAACGGTCTGCAGTTCCGAAACGGCGTGGCGCAGTTTACGCTGGCCGGCGGCGACCAGGTCACCTTCGACGGCATCCCCGCCGGGGACTATGTGGTCCGTGAGACGCCCTATGCGGGCTACTTGGCGGCCTATGAGCCCGAGGCCAAGGAACCGGATGGCGGCGTAAAGGTCACGGTAGAAAATGGCCGGACCGCCACAGTCACGGTCACCAATACCTATACCGGCGGAGGCCTGACTATTACCAAGATCCTGGACGGCGATCCCGCCGATCCGAATGACCAGTTCCTGTTCGCCGTATCTACCACCAGTGAGCGGGTGGCGGGGCCCCGGCTGGCGGTCCGGCAAGACGCGTCCGGCGCTTCGCACAGCGAAACGGTCAACTTTTCCAACAACAGCACCACCGTCATTCTGAGAGGCGGCGAGAGCGTTACGATCCAGGGTCTGCCCGCGGGCGCGGTATTCACCGTCCGTGAGACGGTCTTCCCGGGCTATTCTGCCGACGCCAGGAGCAAGTCCGCCGCTATCCCGGCCGGCGGGGCGGCCGCGTCCCTGACCTTCACGAACGCCTATCGGGCGGGCGCCATTGAGATAACCAAGCATACCACCGGCACGGCCGCCGAAAAGGACCGGCAATTCACCTTCCGCGTGGAGCTGAGCGATACTGGGTGCAACCACACCCACGGCGGCGTGAAATTCACCAATGGCGTGTCGGCGAAATTCCAGCTGCATGACGGCCAGTCCATGTTGATCGACAGGCTGCCCTTGGGCACGGAGTACAGGGTCATCGAGCTGGATGCCGACCAGTATGGCTATACCACTTCCTCTGTCAACGCCGCCGGTGCGATCGAGACACAGGGCGTCACTGTTCCGGTGGAGTTCACCAATCATAAGGATCAGCCTGTGGAGCCGGGGCCTGTCACCACCGGCACGCTGGTGGTCACCAACGTCGTCGGTGGCGAGGGCGCCGACAAGACCATGGACTTTACTTACACCCTGGAGGTGACCGGCGCCGAGGCTGCCGTCACCGGCCAGCACGGCGATGTGACGTTCCAAGAGGACAACGCCGCGACTTTTACCCTGCGGCACCAGCAGTCCGTCACGGTTGGCGACCTGCCTGACGGGGCGACGGTGACCGTGACCCAGCAGGCGAAGGACGGCTATCAGACATCCGTCAAGACCACCGCTCCCGCGGCGGTCAGTGCCTTGGCGCTGACACAGGAGCCCGGCGGCGCGGCGTCTGTCCTAAAGGGCAGCGAGAAGATCGAAAAGGGCATGGTGACCCATATCGACTTCACCAACCTGAAGTTCATCCAGAACGGGCCCGCCGGGCCCACGACCACGGAGCCCGCCGAGCCCACGGCAACGCCTACGCCTACGCCTGAGCCTACGGCGGCGCCCACCGCCCCCAATACCGGCGACGAGGCCCGGCCCGTCCTCTGGGCGGCGCTGCTGGCCCTGTCGGCCCTGGGTCTGGGCGCGGTGCTGACCCTGCGGCGGAAAAAGCACGACTGATATCCCATACGACGCGGTGACCCCGGCCAGACAGGCCGGGGTCACTTTTTGCGCCCGGCGCATATACTGGCGGGGAGGGATGGACGTGAAGATCTACGTTTATGCCATAGCGAAGAATGAGTCCGCCTTTGCGGCGCGGTGGATGGCCTCCATGGGCGAGGCGGACGGGATATACGTGCTGGACACGGGGAGCGGCGACGGCACGCCGGATATCCTTCGGGGCCTGGGGGCCCATGTGGAGCAAGCGGAGGTGGAGCCCTGGCGGTTCGACGCGGCCCGGAATCTGTCCATGGACCTGGTCCCGGCCGACGGGGACGTTCTGGTCTGCACGGATCTGGACGAGGTGCTGTGCCCCGGCTGGCGGGCGGCCCTGGAGGCAGCCTGGCGGCCGGAGTGCACCACAGCCCGGTACGAGTATGTGTGGTCGTTCAACGCCGACGGCTCCGACGGGGTGAAGTACCTTTACGAGAAGGTCCACCGGCCCGGCGTCTGCCGCTGGACCCATCCGGTCCACGAGATATTGACCTACGACGTGCCGAAGGTGTTCTGCCACGTACCCGGCATGCGCCTGGAGCATCACCCGGACCCGGCCAAGAGCCGGAGCGATTACCTGCGGCTTTTGGAGGTCAGTGTGGCGGAGAGCCCGGAGGACGACCGGAACCGGCACTACCTGGGCCGGGAGTACATGTACCGGGGCCGGTGGGAGGACGCGATCCGGACACTCCGGGATCACCTGGCCATGCCTACGGCGGTGTGGCGGCCGGAGCGGGCGGCCTCCATGCGGTACATCGCCCGGGCCTACCTGGCGCTGGGGGACAGCGAAAAGGCGGAGATGTGGCTGCTGCGGGCGGTATTCGAGGCCCCGGAGCAGCGGGAAGCGCTGGTGGAGCTGGCCGAACTCATGGAGCGGCAGGAGCGGTGGCCGGAGTGCGAGCGGTACTGCCGGATGGCCCTGGCCGTCACCGACCGGGATATGAGCTATACCACGGAGCCCTGGGCCTGGGGCAGCCTGCCCTGGGACCTGCTCAGCCTGGCCTGCTGGCACCAGGGCCATCGGGACTGGGCGGTCAACTGCGCCCGCCGGGCCCTGGCCCTGGAGCCGGACAACGAGCGTATCCGGCGCAATCTGGCGCTGATGCAGGCCGGCGAGCCGTGATTTTGCACAAGAATGGAGGGCTCCCCAGCCCAGAAATGTCAAATACCCATACTTGAAAAAAAGGCGAAAATCGTTTATATTATAAGAAAACCATACATGATCCCGGAAGAAAAATTCATACTGCCAGGAGAAGCCGGCAGGACCGCGAGGAACTGTCAGTGGATGGGATTCTGGAGAAGCCCGCTTTCAGAGCGGGGGCCGAAGGGGCAAGGCGTGAAACGCTTAAACTCTCAGGCAAAAGGACAGAATGAGGCCCGCGAAGATTGGGTGGGTAGTCCGGTTGCTTGAGCGTACCTTCTGGTAAGCTCATTTTGTTTAACATTGGTTTTTTACCTGTTAAAGCACTAAACTGCAACGTAAGGAGAGAGAACAATGTCATTTGCTGAGATCGTAACGAAAGTTGACGGCTGGGTATGGGGCCCCGTACTGTTGGTCCTGCTGGCCGGCACGGGCGTCTATCTGAGCGTACGGATGGGCTTCCCCCAGTTCCGCAAGTTCGGCTATGCCATGAAGAACACCATCGGAAAGATGTTCTCCAAGCAGCAGGCCGGCGAGGGCGAGGTCACCCCGTTCCAGGCGGTGACGACGGCCCTGGCGGCTACCGTGGGCACCGGCAACATCGCCGGCGTCACCGGCGCTATCGTGGCAGGCGGTCCCGGCGCGGTGTTCTGGATGTGGCTGTGCGCCCTGTTCGGAATGTGCACCAAGTACTCCGAGGTGCTGCTGGCGGTCAAGTACCGGGAGCGCAACGACAAGGGCGACTGGGTCGGCGGCCCCATGTACTACATAAAGAACGGTCTGGGCAAGGGCTGGTCCTGGCTGGGCGTGCTGTTCTGCCTGTTCGGCGCCCTGGCGGCTTTCGGCATCGGCAACATGACCCAGGTCAACTCCATCGCCTCCGCCCTGAACGGCGCCATCGGCGCTTTCGGCGGCAACGCGGATAAGACCGTCGCCCTGTTCGGCCAGGCCGTGCCTCTGACCAGCCTGATCTTCGGCGTCGTGGTGGCGGTGATCGTGGGCCTGGTGCTGTTCGGCGGCATCAAGCGCATCGGCTCCGTGACGGAGAAGCTGGTCCCCGTCATGGCTGTCATTTACATCGTGTTCTCCCTGGTGGTGATCTTCGCCAACGTGAAGTTCATCCCCCAGACCTTTGGTATGATCTTCAAGGGCGCGTTCACCCCGGACGCGGCGCTGGGCGGCGCTTTCGGCATCATGATCATGACCACCATCCAGAAGGGTGTCGGCCGGGGCGTGTTCTCCAATGAGGCCGGTATGGGCTCCGCGCCCATGGCCCACGCGGCCACCTCTGAGAGCGAGCCCGTGAAGCAGGGCCTGTACGGCATCTTCGAGGTGTTCATGGACACCATCGTGATCTGCACCATGACCTCTCTTGTGCTGCTGACCGCCTACTGCCGGCTGGGCGACGGCCTGGGCATCGAGTGGGGCGGCAACGGCGACGCGCAGCTGATCCAGGCGGCCATGGGCTCCGTGGTAGGCGGCAGGCTGGGCGCGCTGGTGGTGGCCGTGGGCCTGAGCCTGTTCGCCCTGAGCACTATCATCAGCTGGTCCCTGTATGGCTCCCGCTGCTTTGAGTATCTGTGCGGCAAGAAGCTGGGCACCAAGCTCAGCGTGATCTACAAGATCATCTTCCTGGTGCTGCTGCCTGTGGGCGCCACTTTGAAGATCGGCGTGGTGTGGGATCTGGCCGACGCCCTCAACGGCATGATGGCCTTCCCCAACCTGGTGGCTCTGCTGGCCCTGTCCGGCGTCATCATCAAGACCACCAAGGACTATTTCAGCGACAAGAGCAAGCTGTAAGAGCTTTCGGATAATATGCGCCCTGCCCCCGGAAGGCCGGGGGCGGGCGTGCGTCTAAGGAGATACCCATGATCATTTCGGAAGTCGTTGTTTTTATCGTATATTTGCTGTTCATGATCGCCATCGGCCTGTGGTTCTTCTTCAAGGGCCGGTCCGGCGGCGAGAAAGGCTACTTCCTGGGCGGCCGGCAGATGGGCCCCTGGGTGACGGCTCTGTCCGCCGGCGCGTCGGATATGAGCGCGTGGGTGCTGATGGGCATGCCCACCTCCATCTACGCCCTGGGCCTGGGCCAGACCTGGATCCCCGTGGGTCTTGCCATCGGCTATACCCTCAGCTGGATCTTCGAAGCCCCTCGGCTGCGGAAGTTCTCCATCGTGGCGGACGACTCCATCACCATCCCCCAGTATCTGACCCGGCGGTTTTTGTCCAGATCAAAGGCCCTGCAGATCGTGTGCGCGGTGATCTTCCTGGTGGCCTACACCATCTACGCGGCCTCCAGCGTGAAGGCCTGCGGCACTCTGTTCAATACGGTGATCGGCCTGAATGAGCGCACGGCCATGTATCTGGCTGCCTTCATCATCATTGCCTATACGTTTTTGGGCGGGTTCTCGGCGGTTTGCTGGACGGACTTCTTCCAGGGCATGCTGATGCTGGGCGCGCTGCTGATCGCGCCCATCTTCGCCGCCACTATGCTGGACGCGGGAGCGGGGGAGAGCCTGCCGGCGGGATACATGAACCCCTTTACCACATGGCAGGACATCGTCTCCGGCCTGGGCTGGGGCATCGGCTACTTCGGCATGCCCCACATCATCATCCGGTTCATGAGTTTGAAGAGCCAGAAAGACCTGAAAAAATCCGCCGTCATCGGCGTGACCTGGACGGTGCTGATCGTGCTGTTCGCCACGCTGGTGGGCGTGATCGGGCGTATGTTCCTGGGCTATGACGAGACCATTGAGGGCAATTCCCTGGTGTTCATCACCATGACCCGGCGTATCTTCCCGGGGGTCATCTCCGGTATCCTGCTGTCGGCGGTGCTGGCGGCTTCCATGTCCACGGCGGACAGCCAGCTGCTGGCGGCGGCGTCGGCCTTTGCCAGCGACGTGTATAAGCCCGTTTTCCGCAAGAACAAGGCCGGGGACAAGGAGATGCTCTGGGCCGGCCGGCTGGTGGTCATCGCCATATCGGTGATCGCGCTGCTGATCGCGGCGGATCCGGACGCGGGCTCCATCATGGACCTGGTGTCCAATGCCTGGGGCGTGTTCGGCGCGGCCTTTGGCCCGGCCATCATGCTGAGTCTGTATTGGAAGCGGTTCACCTTCGCCGGCGCGGTGGCCGGCATCGTGGTGGGCGCGGCCACGGATATCCTGTGGCTGGCGTACCTGTCCGGCACCGGTGTGTACGAGATCGTGCCCGGCGCGGCGGCGGGCCTCATCGCGGCGGTGGTGGTGAGTCTGGTCACCAAGGCTCCCGGCAAGGACGTGGAGGACCTGTTCGACAAGGCCGCGGCCTATACCGAGGAATGAAAACGGAACAAAAAATAGCGGGAGAGACAGCCGGTTGCGCTGTCTCTCCCTTTTTGTGGTCTATCGGATATCCTTTTTACAGTACCGGATGTAAGCCGCCGCCGCACCGGCCCAGGCCAGCAGCGCGCCCAGAGCCGCCAGGACCGGGTCCGGCCAGCCATTGGTCAGGATATCCGCGCCGTCGCAGTAACCGAAAGGCGTCAGGTATTTTAAAAAACCAGCCCGCTCCGTCATGTTGGCCGCCAGATCCAGAAGATACGCCCCGGCCGCCAGGCCCATGCCCAGACCCGGGCCGCCCCGTCGCAGGAAGGCGGACAGACCGAAGCAGAGGCAGGCCAGCTCTGTGTGCATCAGCCAGCAGGCCCCGTGCAGGGCCAGGAGCTTTCCCCAGGGGATGGCCTGGCCGATCAGGCGTATGCCAAGCAGCGCCAGGACCAGCAGGGCCAAGTCCATCACGACGACCTGGACCAGGACCGCCGCCAGCTTTTCCGTGACGGCCCGGGCCCGGGACAGGGGATGGGTCAGCAGAAATTCCGCCGTACGGCCCCGTTCCTCCTTTGCCAGGGCGGACACGCCGGTCAAAGCGGCGTAAAAGGCACCGCCCAGGGCCAGGACGTTGCCGCACTCCACGGCGTAAAAGCCCATGAAAGACCCAAAATCCAGCCGGTCCATGCCAAAGGCGGCGGTGAAAGCCCCCATGGAGGCGAAAAGCCGGCCTGCGGCGGCCATCTCGTCCTGCATTTCGGGATACAGCCCCACGCAGACGGCCAGCAGAAAGCCCACGGAGGCGGTCCAGACGATCAGGGCGGTCCTGCCCTGGCGCAGTTCGTGGCGGAAAAGGATCATGCCCGGCCGCCCCCTTTCCCGTAGCAGTGCAGAAATACCGACTCCAGGTCCGGCTCCGGGATGGTCACGTCCCGGACGTCGCCCGCCGCCAGGGTCCGCAGCAGGGCGCCCATGTCGCCGCTATAGAGGAATTCCGCCCCATCCGTGGCAAGGCGCAGGGACTGGACGCCGGACAGACCCTCCAGGGCGGCCCGGCCACGGATGCTGACCCGCCTTGTGCCGGCGCGGGTAAGCGCATCCACGCTGCCGGCGGCCACGATGGACCCGTCCCGGATGATGGCGGCGTGGGCGCAGCTTCGCTGGACCTCCGACAGGATGTGGCTGGACAGGAACACGGTGGCCCCCGCCGCGTTGCGCCGACGAAGGATGTCGAAGAACGCCCGCTGCATCAGCGGGTCCAGGCCGGAGGTGGGCTCGTCCAGGATCAGCAGCTCCGGCTCATGCTGCAAAGCGCAGACGATGGCGGCCTTTTTCCGGTTGCCCAGGGACAGCTCGTCTATCTTCCGGGAGGGGTTCAGGTCAAGCTGCTCACAGAGCCGGTCCGCCTCCCGGGCACAGTCCCGGGCCCGGAGACCGGCGGACAGCCGCAGCGCGTCTCGCACCCGCATACCGGGCCAGAAGGCCGTCTCCGCCGGCAGATAGCCCACCCGGGCCAGGATCGCCTCCCGGTCCCGGGCCACGTCCAGGCCCAGTATCTCTGCCCGGCCAGAGGTGGGGCGCAGAAGGCCCAAGAGCGTGCGGATCAGGGTGGATTTGCCCGCCCCGTTGGGGCCCATGAAGCCGAAAAAGTCCCCTTGCTCCGCGGTCAGGCCGATGCGCTCGATACCCCGGGTCCTGCCGTAGTATTTGGTCAGGCCCTCCGTTTTGATGGCGTACATGGCTCACTCCTTTCGCAGATAGACGCTCTTCCAAAAAGCCACAAGGCCGGTGAAATCACGCTCCATCCGCTCCATGTCCACATCGCCCCGCTGGACCATCTCCCACAGATAGCCCTCCGAGGCCCAGTACATGTCCCGGTACATCATGGCGACGTCCAGGCCGGGGACGAACTGGTCCGGGTCCAGGTTCAGCCGGGTCTGGTCCGCCTTGAAGTTGAAGTACCGGTGATAGCTCTCCTGGATGGCGGCGCAGATCTCCGGGTCCTTTTCATAGAACGCCCGGACGGCGAAGCCCGCCATGTCCGGGTACCGGCGGATGAGCTCCATCTTGGCCCGCATGCCCCGCTCCATGGCCTCGAAAAGCTCCAGCCGCCCATAGCAGCCGTACCGGGTCAGGACCTGGATGGTCATTTGGGCGCACCGGTCCCACAGGAAGAGATACAGCTCCTTCTTGTTGCGAAAGTAGTGGAAAAGCAGGCTCTTGCTGATGCCCGCCTCGGCGGCGATCTCGCTCATGGGGCTGTTTTTGTAGGCGTTTTGGGAAAACACCCGGTAGCCCGCGCTGACGATGGCCCGCCGCCGCTCCAAGGGCAGGGAAAAGAATTTCTCGTTCATGGCATACCTCCGTTGACCGGCCGGTCAGTATGATCATATAACCGTTGACCGTTTTTGGGAAGACCTTGAAGACCTTTTCCGAAAGGGCGGCGGGATAAATGAAATGGACCGGAGAGAGGCGCATTCTTTCACAATTTACACAAAATTTCGCCGGTGTTTTCGGTGAATTCTTGCCCCATCTGTCGGTTGACAAGGCGGGAGGGAGGGGCTATAATAACCACAACCTCGCAAGAGGGACAATCGAATACCACACAAAGGCAATGAAAAGAAGAGTAAGCGGAAAGGTATGCCGCAGAGAGCCCCGGCAGCTGAAAAGGGGCGCAGAGAGTCCGCCGAACATGGTCTTGGAGCCGCGTGGGCGATATGTAGTCCGCGACGGGGGCGCCCGTTACAGCGCAGGGGTTTGATGGAACCCTCAAAGGCATGCGCCGCGAGGCGTATGTGAAGCAAGGTGGTACCACGGCGTATGTATGTCGTCCTTGATGTCGATCAAGGACGATTTTGTTTTTGAGTGAGGTACATATGAGCGAGACGATCATCCGCATCGAGCATCTGTATAAGACCTTCGGCTCCGGCGACGGCAAGGTGGAGGCCCTGCAGGACATCGATCTGGACATCCAAAAGGGTGAGATATTCGGCATCATCGGCCTGTCCGGCGCGGGCAAGAGTACCCTGGTCCGGTGCATGAACCTGCTGGAAAAGCCTACCCGGGGCACGGTGACCTTTGCCGGCCAGGAGCTGACGGCCATGAAGGAGAAGGACCTGCGCAAGGCCCGCCGGAGCATGAGCATGATCTTCCAGGGCTTCAACCTGCTGATGCAGCGCACGGCCTTGCAGAACATCTGCTTCCCCCTGGAGCTGAACGGGGTGAAGGGGGAGGCCGGCTGGCGGGAGAAGCGGGCCAGAGAGCTTTTGAAGATCGTGGGCCTGCCCGACAAGGCGGACGCCTACCCGGTGCAGCTGTCCGGCGGCCAGAAGCAGCGCATCGCCATTGCCCGGGCCCTGGCGGACGAGCCGAAGGTGCTGCTGTGCGACGAGGCCACCAGCGCCCTGGACCCCACCACCACCCAGGCCATCCTGGATCTTCTCAAGAAGATCAACCGGGAGATGGGGGTCACCGTGGTGGTCATCACCCACGAGATGCGGGTGGTGGAGCAGATATGCGACCGGGTGGCCATCCTGGACGGCGGCATGATCCAGGAGCAGGGGAACGTGGCGGAGATATTCTCCAACCCCCGCACGGAGGCGGGCCGGCGTCTGGTGATGCCGAACGGGGAGAAGATCCACGTACTGCCGGAAAATCGGCTGGTGCGGCTGGCCTTCAACGGGGCCACCTCCGGCGAGCCCATCATCGCCACCCTGGCGGCGGAGCAGGGTATCAAGCTCAACATCATCAGCGCGGATACCCGCACCATCGGGGACAAGAGCTTCGGCACTATGGTGCTGGGCCTGCCGGAGGACGAGACCGAGGCGGCCCGAGCCCTGATCTATTTACGGGAGATACCCGGCGTGACGGCGGAGGAGGTGACGGACCTTGTTCAGTGAGAAAAATGTGGAGCTTTTGATGGACATTGTCCACAGCGAACTGGCCGCCGCCATCGGCGAGACGCTGATCATGACGTTCCTGCCAACATTGCTTGCCTTCGCTATCGGCCTGCCCCTGGGGGTGCTGCTGGTCACCGGCGACAAGCGTGGCGTCCGGCCCCTGCCGGGGCCGCTGATGCAGGTTTTGAATGTGGTCATCAACCTGCTGCGCAGCGTGCCGTTTCTCATTTTGCTGGTGGTGGTGCTGCCCCTGTCGCGGCTGATCGTGGGCACGTCCGTGGGCACCAAGGCCATCATCGTACCGCTGACCATCGCCGCATTCCCCTTTGTGGCCCGGCTGGTGGAGACCTCCATCCGGGAGGTGGATCAGGGGGTGATCGAGGCGGCCCAGGCCATGGGCGCCAGTCCCATGCAGATCGTGACCAAGGTCATGATCCCGGAGGCCAAGCCGGCTCTGATCTCCAACTTCTGCGTGGCGCTGATCACCATCTTCGGCTACGGCGCCATGGCGGGCATCCTGGGCGGCGGCGGCTTGGGCGCCATCGCCATCAACTATGGCTACTACCGCCGGCGGGAGCTGGTCATGTGGGTCATGGTGATCCTGCTGATCGTGCTGGTGCAGATCTTCCAGAGCGTGGGCAATTTTGTCACCAACCGCAGCGATAAACGCATCCGCTGAAAGCGTTCACTTCTTTCGTTATCCCTCGCGTTTCCGGTGCACAGGAGCGGCGCGACGTGATATAAACCAACAAATTATTTTAAAATGGAAAAGGAGACACCAAAATGAAGAAGATCCTTGCAACTGTTCTGGCTCTGGCCCTGTGCCTGAGCCTGGGCGCGGCCGCCCTGGCCGACGACGAGACCGTCACCCTGAAGGTGGGCGCGTCCCCCACGCCCCACGCGGAGATCCTGGAGTTCGCCAAGGACATCCTGGCCGAGCAGGGCATCGAGCTGGACATCGTGGAGTACACCGACTATGTGCAGCCCAACCTGGCCGTGGAGAGCGGGGACCTGGACGCCAACTACTTCCAGCACACCCCCTATCTGAACACCTTCAACGAGGAGAACGACACCCATCTGGTGAGCGTGGGCCTGGTCCACTATGAGCCCTTCGGCATCTATCCGGGCGCTACCGCCACCCTGGAGGATCTGGAAGACGGCGCCACCATCGCCGTGCCCAACGACGGCTCCAACGAGACCCGCGCGTTGCTGCTGCTCCAGCAGGAGGGCCTGATCACCCTGAAGGAGGGCATCGACGCCTCCTCCAACGCCACCAAGCTGGACATCGAGGAGAATCCCCACGACTATGAGATCCAGGAGATGGAGGCCGCGCAGCTGCCCCTGGTGCTGGAGGATGTGGACATTGCCGTTATCAACGGTAACTACGCCCTGGATGCGGGCCTGAACGCGGGCACCGACGCCCTGGCAGTGGAGGACGCCTCCGGCGACGGCGCCAAGACCTACGCCAACATCCTGTGCGTCAAGGAGGGCAATGAGACCAACGAGGCCGTCCTGGCTCTGCTGGAGGTCCTGCAGTCCGACGAGGTAGCCCAGTTCATCGACGAGACCTATGAGGGCGCCGTAGTGGCCATCACCGGCGCGGACGAGGCCGAAGAGGAAGCCCCCGCCGAGGAAGCTGCCGAGGAAGAGGCCGACGCTGAGGAAGCCGGCGAATAAACCGCATTTTACCGCCCCGGTCCCCAAGGACCGGGGCTTTTTTGTCCCAAAATGGCTTTACAACGACCGGGACAGGTGGTATAAGTAAACTAGAGAAGTATAGGCGGCGTGCCGTCTCTTGTGGGAGGAAACGGTATGAGGATCTTGGAGAAAGTATTGGCGGTACTGGTGTGCGTCATGTTTATCCTGCTGCTGGCGGGCATGGCGGTCCGGGACCCGGCGGACCCTAACGTAGGACCGGAGATCGCGTCCATCACCTGGGAGGCCGCCGACGGCGGGCCTCTGGCGGAGGGGGAGGTGACCCTTTCCGATGACGGGACCGTGACCGTGGCGACGGAGCGGGCCGTGATCTTTCATGGAACGGCGGGGGAGGCCCTGGCGGCCCGGATCGTGATACAGTCCGGCGTCAACGGGGATATCACCCTGGACAATGTGCGCCTGCAGCCCACGCTCACCCAGGAGGGCGAGGGCCTGTCCGCCCTGGAGCTGGGCGGAGCGCCGGAGGGGGAGCAGACCGTGAAGCTGACCCTGAAAGGGGAGAACATCCTCCGGGGCAGCGGCCCGGCCTCCGCCGTGACCGCCGGGGAGAATGCCAGGCTGACCATCGCCAGCGTGGACGGCGGCACCCTGGAGGCCGCCGCCGGCGACTGGGATCATCCCGCTTTCGCCGTCGCGCCTACATATGATTACGACCATGTGACCGTGGGCAACGATTGGAGCACGGACCCGTCCTCCACCACGGTGGAGAACACCGGCGCCAGCCGGACCGACTGGTCCGGCCTGCGCTGGGTCAAGACCCAGCCGGTGGAGGGGGCGCGGCTCGTCGTGACCGCCTCAGCGGAAACGGTGGATCTGAACGGCGAGTCCGCCACGGTCTCCTTTACCGCCGGCCTGGAGGTCGATACCGCAGGCGGGCCTGTGTATCTGCCGGTGACCGATCCGGTGGCGTGGTCGCTGGAGGGGACGGCAGGCGGCAGCTATATTGGGGACGACGGCGTGCTGACTGTGGACCCGGCGGAGATCGCCACGGCCCTGACCGTCACGGCGGTCTGCGGGGACCTTACCGGCACGGCGGCGGTAGCTGTTATCCCGCCGGCGACGCCGGAGCCTACGCCGGAACCTACACCGGAACCGACCCCGACGCCTACCCCGGAACCCACTCCGACGCCTACCCCGGAACCCACTCCGACGCCCACGCCGGAGCCCACGCCGACGCCCACACCGGAGCCGACCCCGACGCCGACGCCGGAACCCACCCCGACGCCCACGCCGGAGCCCACCCCGACGCCCACGCCGGAACCGACCCCGACGCCTACGCCGGAACCCACCCCGACGCCCACGCCGGAGCCCACCCCGACGCCTACGCCGGAGCCCACCCCGACGCCTACGCCGGAACCTACCCCGACGCCCACGCCGACCCCGACGCCGACATCTACGCCAACACCCACACCGACCCCGACACCCACGCCCACGCCTGAGGTGCCCGCGCCCATCAGTGAGCCCACGGACACGCCGGAGCCTACGGCGACGCCCACGCCCACCCCGGAGCCTACGCCCACGCCCACACTGACGCCGGTGAACGATGTGCCGGGCGAGGTGACCCAGGAGACGGGCACGCCTGCCATAGCGCTGCCGGGCGGGGACGTGCTGGCCCAGGCTGTTCTGACAGAGGCGGACCGGCAGCTTGCCGCCACGGGCTCGGCCGTGTCCGTAGAACTGAATGTGCGGGCCAAGCAGGCCACGGCGGCGGAGGCGGAGCAGGTGACCGCGGCCGCCAGGGCCCTGGCCGGTGAGGTCACGGTGGCGGACTACCTGGATGTGACGCTCTTCAAGAGCATAGGCGGGACCCAGACGGTGGTGGACGGACAGCTTGCCGGCCCGATCCGGCTGGTGATCCAGGTCCCGGAGGATCTGCGGAGCGCGGAGCGGACCTTCGCGATCGTGCGGGTCCATGACGGCGAAGCGTCGCTGCTGCCGGATCTGGACACGGACCCCAACACGGTGACCGTCGCCACCGACCGGTTCTCCCTGTACGCGCTGGTATACGCGGCCCCCGCGCCCACGGCGGCGCCCACAGCCACGCCCACGGCCACGCCGGCCCCGGCGGCAACGTCGGCCCCCACAGGGGATGAAAACGGCGACCCGGCGGCCTATCTGGCCCTGCTGGCCTTCTGCGCCGTGGCTCTGACGGCGGTGACGCTGATAATGACCAAGCGGCGCAAGGGATAAAGCAAATAACATAACAGCAACGCCCCGCCGAAAGGCGGGGCGTGTCTGCGTCTTTATGCCAGCTTTACGTTGTATTTGCGCATCCAGTAGTCCACCTGCAGCATGTAGGCGATGGTCTGGGGGGTGGTCATGAGCTGGCCGTACCAGGGCTGGGATTTGTCGTCATCCAGCAGGGCCAGCAGGGCATCCCGGCGCATGAGCTGCGTCAGGGGAGAGGACCTATCCGCCAGCACCGCCCGGAGCCTGCGGGAGACCTCCTGCATATAGGCGGGATTGTGGGTCTTGGGGTAGGGGCTTTTTTTCCGCCAGAGCACCTCCCCGGGCAGATAGTCCCGCATGGCCTGGCGAAGCAGGCCCTTTTCGTAGTGGCGCAGGTCTTTCCACTCCCAGGGCACGGAATAGAGGTATTCCGCGATCCGGTGGTCGCAGAAGGGCACCCGGACCTCCAGAGCACTGTACATGCTCATGCGGTCCTTCCGGTCCAGCAGGGTCTGCATGAACCAGTCGGTGTTCAGACGCATCATCTCCCGCATCCGCTTATCGGTGGGGCTGTCGGTATCCAGGGTATCCGTGTCGGAGATGGTCATGCGGTACTTCTCCATCACGTACTCCCGGGGGTCCAGGCCCTGGGCGTGCTCCGGCAGCAGGAACCCGGCCCGGTACTGGATGGACTGGGCCCAGGGGAAACCCTCCGCCATGCGGATCTTCTCGTCCCGGTACCAGGGGTAGCCGCCGAAGATCTCGTCGGCGCACTCCCCGGAAAGGGCCACGGTCACGTGCTTTTTGATGTGCTTGCAGAACTGGACCAGGGACGAGTCCACGTCGCTCATGCCGGGCAGGTCCCGGGCGTCCACCGCCTCGTAAAGCCCGTCGGCCAGCTCCAGGGTGTCCAGCACGGTCAGGTGGCTCTCGCAGCCCAGCCAGTCCACAAGCCCGGGGATGAACAGGGTGTCGCTAGTGGGCTGGAATCTCGTCTCGTGGAAGTAGGCAAGGTGGTCCTTGTAATCCACGGAGAAGGTGTGCAGCGGCAGACCCCGGGCTTTCATGTGCAGGTTGGCGATGGAACAGATGATCCCCGAGTCCAGGCCCCCGGACAGGAATGTGCCGATGGGCACGTCGCTGACAAGCTGGCGCTCGATGGCGTCCGTGACCAGAAAGCGCACCGTGTCCACGGTGGTCTGCAGATCGTCGGTGTGCTCCCGGGCCTTCAGCATCCAATACCGCTCGGTCCGCAGGCCGTTTTCGTCGAACCAGCCCCGCCAGCCGGGCCGCAGCTCCTCCACGTCCTTAAAGACCCCTTGGCCGGGCGTGCGGCCGGGGCCGGTCAGGACGATCTCCAGCACGCCCTCCCGGTCCAGGACTGGCTCTACCGCCGGATGGGCCAGCAGACCCTTGATCTCCGAGGCGAACAGGAATGTATCGCCCCGCAGAGCGTAGAAAAATGGCTTCACACCCATCCGGTCCCGGGCCATGAACAGCCGCCGTTCCGCCGCGTCCCACACGGCGAAGGCGAAGATGCCGTTAAACTTATCCACGCAGGCCCCGCCCCACTGGATGAAGCTTTTCAGGACCACCTCCGTGTCGGAATGGCCGGCAAAGGTATGGCCCAGGGCGGCCAGCTCCGCGCGGATCTCGTCGGTGTTGTACAGTTCCCCATTATACACCAGCGTATAGGACCGGGGCCCCAACCCCACGGTCATGGGCTGTCGGCCGTTCTCTACGTCGATGACGCAAAGACGGTTATGTAAGAGAGCCGCGTTTTCCGTCACATAGGTCCCGTGCTGGTCCGGCCCCCGGCTGACCATGGACCGCTGCATGGCGGCGAATACCGCCCCCTGGTCCCGCAAATCCTTTGCAAAGTCGATCACTCCCGCGATGGAACACATATCCAGATCACCCCATTCGGCAAAATGAAAAGGCACGCTGCGTCTCGCGTGCCTTTTGTCTGTTCATGTCAGTATATGCGGTTTTGGCAAATGGGTGCGTCAGGAGTAGTATTCAAATTCCAGTTCCGCGATGGAGATGGTGTCCCCGTCGGAGAGGCCCATGGCCTCCATCCGGTCATAGACCCCGGCCTGGCGGAGCTTCCGGTCCAGGTACATGCGGGATTCGTAGTCGGCGAAATTCACCCGGGCCACCAGCCGGTCCAGCCAGTCCCCCTGGATGAGCCACACATCGCCCTCCTTGCGTATGGTAAGGTCCTCCGCCGTGCCAAGCTGTACCTCCGGGGCCACGTAATCCGGCTCGTACACCGTGGCGGGGGGCAGGTCCCTCAGCCGGGCCGCCGCCGCGTATATGAGCTCCCGCAGCCCCTGGTGGGCCGCAGCGGAGATCTCGAATACCGGGCAGCCCTTGGCCTGGACATGGGCCTTGAACCGGGCCAGAGCGTCGCTGCCGGGGGGCAGCAGGTCGCACTTGTTGGCGGCTACCAGCTGGGGCCGGGCGGCCAGAGCGGCGTCATACTCGGCAAGCTCCCCGTTGATGGCCTCAAAATCCTCAATGGGGTCCCGGCCCTCCGAGCCGGAAACGTCCACCACATGGATCAGAAGCCGGCACCGGTCGATATGCCGCAGAAAGTCGTGGCCCAGGCCCGCGCCCTGGCTGGCCCCCTCGATGATGCCCGGAATGTCCGCCAGCACGAAGGAAGACTGGTCCCCGGCGTACACCACCCCCAGGTTGGGGAACAATGTGGTGAAAGGATAGTCCGCGATCTTGGGATGGGCCCGGCTGACCACGGAGAGCAGGGTGGACTTGCCCACGTTGGGAAATCCCACCAGCCCCACGTCCGCCAGCAGCTTCAGTTCCAGCACTACCTCCCGCTCCTCGCCGGGCAGGCCGGGCTTGGCGAAGCGGGGGGTCTGGCGGGTGGGGGTGGCGAAATGCTTGTTTCCCCAGCCGCCCCGGCCGCCCCTGGCCAGGACGAAGCTGTCCGTGGCGGACATGTCCTGGATGACGGTGCCGGTGGCCTTGTCCCGTATAAGGGTGCCCTTTGGCACCCGCAGGATCACGTCCTGGCCGTCCTTGCCGGAGCAGCGCTTGCCCTGGCCGGGCATACCGTCGGTGGCGATGAATTTGCGCTTATAGCGAAAGTCCAGCAGGGTGGACATGTTTGGGTCGGCCCGGACGATGATGTCCCCGCCACGGCCCCCGTCGCCCCCGTCGGGACCGCCGGAGGCCACGTATTTCTCCCGGTGGAAGGCCACGGCCCCCTGGCCGCCGCTGCCGGCCCGTACCTGGATGGTCACTTTGTCAACAAAATTGGTCATATCGGATCACCTGTGGGTAGGATACCCAAAATAAAAGCGGGGCGGTCTTGCAAAACCGCCCCGTCATGTTCGCTTACTGCTGGACCTCGTACACGGAGACCTTTTTCCGATCGGCGCCGTAACGCTCGAACTTCACGATGCCGTCCGCCTTGGCGTACAGCGTGTCGTCGCCGCCGATACCCACGTTGGTGCCGGGGTGGATCTTGGTGCCGCGCTGGCGAACAAGGATGTTGCCGGCCAGGACGAACTGACCGTCAGCCCGCTTGGCGCCCAGACGCTTGGAATTACTGTCGCGACCGTTTTTGGTGGAGCCGCCGCCCTTTTTGTGTGCCATTTCCTGTTTCCCTCCCTGTTCAGCCGATGGCGCCGATCTCAACCTTGGTGTAAGGCTGACGATGGCCCTGGGTCTTGCGATAGCCCTTCTTGGGCTTCATGTGATAGACGCGAATCTTCTTGCTCTTGCCCTGCTTCACCACGGTGCCGGTAACGGTCCGGCCCTCGATGTAGGGCGCGCCGAAGGTGTTCTCACCCTCGCCGGTGACCGCCAGGACCTTGTCAAAGGTCACGGTGGCGCCGGCCTCGGCATCCAGCTTTTCCACGAAGATCACGTCGCCGGCGGTCACGCGGTACTGCTTGCCGCCCGTCTCGATGATAGCGTACTTCATTGTATGATCTTCCTTCCTTTCGGGCTCGCTGTCCCGGGTGCAGGCGTACCTGACTTGATGACCCTTTCAATGCGGCTAAAATATGTTAGCACTAAAACGCTTGAAAGTCAACACAAAGTCAACACTTTTTTATAATGATTTGACTGTACGGCCGGCCTACGGTAATATTTTGCGGGAAAGTGAGATATCTCCGCCCAAAAGGGTACTGTTCAGGTGAGCACGGAAGGAGGCGAGGACATGGAGGACGGGCAGATCATCGCGCTGCTCGATGCGCGCGCGGAGCAGGCGATCGACGCGCTGGAGGCGAAGTACGGCCCCCTGGCCCGGCGGGTGGCCATGAACATATTGCACAGCGAGGCCGACGCGGAGGAGTGCGTCAACGACGCGCTTCTGGCGGCCTGGGACACCATCCCGCCCCAGCGACCGGAGAGCCTGGGGGCGTACATGTGCCGGCTGGCCCGGAACCGGGCCGCCGCCCGCTATCGGGCCAACACCGCCCAAAAGCGCAACAGCTTTTACGACGCGGCCTTGGACGAGCTGGCCGAATGCATCCCCGGGCACGAGGACCCATCGTCCCTGGCCGAAGCCCGGGAGACGGCAGCCGCCGTCAACGCCTTTCTGGACACGCTGAACTACACGGACCGGTTTTTGTTCCTGCGCCGGTATTGGTACGGGGACAGTCTGGCTGAGACGGCGGCCATGGCCCGCCTCAGCCCCCACCGGGCCTCGGTACGGCTGTCCCGCGTGCGGACGAAACTGAAACAGTATTTGAAAAAGGAGGGTCTGATACCATGAATCGGGAGTATCTCTGGCAGGTCCTGGACCGGGTGGACGACCGGCATATCGCCGCCGCCATGCGCTTTGAGCCCAGGGACCCATCCGCCCTCCGGGAAAGGAGAACGGATATGAAACGAACCCATACCTATGCCCGCCGGCCGGTGAAGCGGCTGGCCCTGGCAGCCCTGGCCGCCGCGCTGGTCCTGGCCCTGGGCGTCACAGCCTACGCCGCCGGATGGCTGGATTCCATCTTCGGCCAGGCGGCGCGGATGATCAACACCAACGACGGGTCCGAGGACCGGGTGGAGGCCGCCGCCGAGGCGGTGGCCGAGAGTCCACAGGCGCCGGAGAGCCAGCCTCTGCCCGCCTTTGACGGCAGCAAGCTGACTTTGAAAGAGAGTTATTACGACGGCCAGGGGCTGCTGCTGGGGGTGGACCTGGATGCGGCCAGACCGGACCCGGTGGTGGGCTATGAGCCGGACCAGGCCCTTTTGGAGCGGATCACGGAGCCAAACCAGACATACCAGCTCTATTACTCCACCCGGGAGGACCTGGAAGAGATGCGCCAAAGCATCGAGGAGAATTACCAGGGCACGGCGGACTATGACGATCTGATGGCCCAGATCGACAGGCAGGAGGCCCTGCTGGCCGCCGGGGACCCGGACGATCTGGACGTGGAGCTGGACGCGGGTTCTATCACCCGGGAGCAGTACGACGACATCATGGCCCTGCGGTCGGAGCGGGCCGCCGGGGCGGGGCTCCACTACGAGAGCGCCATTTGGCTGGACGCGTTCCTCAAGCAGGAGCTCACCGAAGAGGACTATGCCGAATTCTGGGATATCCTGGAGCGCGACGGCGGGGCCTGCGTGGTGATAGAGGACCTGTACGTGGGCGACCACATGCTGGCGGAGGACGACGTGGACTTGGCGGCCATGCAGACTGGCGTGGAGGGGGGCGCCTTCGTGGAGGCCCAGTCTGACGCGGCGGGGAAGGGATATCTGACCGCCGATTTGCCGGAGGCGCTGCGGGACCTGGACGAGATCCACGTCCGGCTGAAGGTCAAGGGCGGGCCCGTGTACTACTACATGACCCTGGACGGCCGGGCCTATGCCCTGCACGACCAGGCGGAGGAACAGCTCGTGCCCTTCACCATCCCCAACAGCGCGCAATAACGCCCAAGACAAATGCGAACCGCCCGGAGCTTTGCTCCGGGCGGTCATTTTATGTGGTTTTACAAAAGTTCCTTGCCCTGTTTGCCGGTGATGTGGTCCGGCGTGATCTCAAAGCAGGCGAGCCTTGGCAGGTCCTTTTCGACCTCCGCCTTCACCGCCTCGGGCACGGGGTAGTATTTCATGCCCAGGGCGTAGGCGGCGTCCGTCAGTTCTTGCCCCTCCAGGACCCGGACGTAGCCGAACACCACCGCGCTGCGGTAGGCGTCCGTCAGTTTTTCCGGCAGGATCTCGTCCCGGTCGATCACGCAGAAGCTGACCTTCCCGTCCCGGGCCATGGCGTCGAATTTGTGGCCGGCTTTGGCTCCGTGGAAGTAGATCTTCCCGTCTTTCCAGACGTAATTGACCGGCACGGCGTAGGGGTAGCCCCCGTCGCCGTTCACCGCCAGGACCCCGGTCTTGCCCCTTTGCAAAATGGCCTCCGTCTCCTGGTCGGATAGCTGCTGCCGTACGCGCCGCATGGGGCGGAAATCGTCCTCAGGCATTTTCCACCAGCTCTTTTGTGTCCCGGGCGATGACCAGTTCCTCGTTGGTGGGGATCACCATGACCTTCACCTTGCTGTCGGCGGTGGAGATAAAGGTCTCCTGGCCCCGCTTGGCGTTGCAGTTGGGGCAGATCTCCACGCCCAGATAGCCCAGATACTGGCCGATGCCGGCCCGGCAGGCGGCGTCGTTCTCGCCCACGCCGGCGGTGAAGATGATGCCGTCCACGCCGTTCATGGCAGCGGCGTAGGCCCCGATGGTCTTGGCAACGGCGTACTGGAACATCTCCAGAGCCAGAGCGGCCCGCTCGTTGCCCTCGCCGGCGGCTTTCGTCAGGTCCCGGAAGTCGGAGCTGACGCCGGACACGCCCAGCACGCCGGACTTCTTGTTCAGCTCGTTGGTGACGGTGGTCACGTCCTTGCCGGTGTTCTGGCAGACATAGTCGGGGATGGACACGTCGATATCCCCGCAGCGGGTGCCCATGGGCAGACCAGCGATGGGGGTGAAGCCCATGGAGGTGTCCACGCTCCTGCCCCCGTCGATGGCGCAGATGGAGCTGCCGTTGCCCATGTGGCAGGAGATGAGCTTCAGCTCTTCGATGGGCTTGCCCATCATCTCTGCGGCCCGGGCGGACACGTACCGGTGGCTGGTGCCGTGGAAGCCGTAGCGGCGGATCTGCAGGTCCTTGTAATACTCATAGGGGACGGCGTACATATAGGCCTTGCCGGGCATGGTCTGGTGGAAGGCGGTGTCGAACACGGCCACCTGGGGCACGTCGCCCATGACGGCCTTGCAGGCCTCGATGCCGGTGATGTTGGCAGGGTTGTGCAGGGGGGCCAGGGGCACGCACTCGGCGATGGCGGCCATCACGTCGTCGTTGATGACCACGGAGGAGGCGAATTTCTCGCCCCCGTGGACCACCCGGTGGCCCACCGCGCCGATCTCGTCCATGCCGGACACCACGCCGTATTCCGGGCAGGTCAGCTTTTCCAGCACCGCCGCGATGGCCTCGGTGTGGGTGGGCAGGGGCAGGTCCTCGTCAAAGACAGGCTTGCCGTTCTGGGGCTGGTGCTTCAGATGGCCGTCGATGCCGATGCGCTCGCACAAGCCCTTGGCCAGCAGGGACTCGTCGTCCATGTCCAGAAGCTGATATTTCAGAGAGGAACTGCCGCAGTTGATCACAAGAATTTTCATGGTGGACCCCTTTCGTCTTGTAAAAATAGGAATTTCGTGTAAAATGAGATGGTAACTGTAAACATTCTACCGCATTTTCGGAAAAACGCAAGAGGAACAGGCAATGGAAAACGCCATCGGGGTGGTGGGGGAGTTCAACCCCTTCCACCGGGGCCACCGGGAGCATTTTGAAACGTGCCGGGTCCTGCTGGGACAGGACGCGCCCATCGTGTGTGTGATGAGCGGGGACTTCGTCCAGCGAGGGGAGCCGGCCTGTATAAACAAGCACGCCCGGGCGGAGATGGCGGTCCGCTGCGGCGCGGACCTGGTGTTCGAGCTGCCGCTTCCCTGGTGCATGGCCTCGGCGGAGCGGTTCGCCCTGGGGGCTGTGGGGCTGCTGGACAGCTTGGGAGCCGTGACGCATGTGGCTTTCGGCAGCGAGTCCGGGGACCTTTCGGGCATAAAAGAGCTGGCCCGGGCCGCCGCAGACCCGGAGACATTGGCGGCGGTCAAGGGAGAGATGCGTACCGGCGCGTCCTTCGCCGCCGCCCGGGAGACGGTCCTGCGCCGGACCATGGGGGACCGGGCGGACCTGCTCCGGGAGCCCAACGACATTTTGGCGGTGGAGTATGTGAAGGCCCTGGGGGCCCTGGGGTCCCATATGGAGCCCGTGACCACGGTCCGGTCCGGCTCCCGCCACGACGACATGGAAAACGCCGCCGCCCCCAGCGCCAAGGCCCTGCGGGTCCGGCTGGCGGCGGGGGAGGATATCGCGGCGGACCTGCCGGCGGAGGCTGCGACGGTGCTGGCCCGGGAGCTGGCGGCGGGCCGGGGTCCCGTGACGGCGGCGAGCCTGGAGCAGGCGGTGCTGGCACGGCTGCGGGCTCTGAGCCGGGAGGCGCTGGCTGCCCTGCCGGACGCCACGGAGGGGCTGGACGGGCGGCTTTATCGGGCGATCCGGGAAAGCGGCGGTCTGGACGATCTGATGGCGGCGGTCAAGGCTAAGCGGTATCCCACCAGCCGGCTGCGGCGGATGGTCTTTGCCGGGGCTTTGGGCATCCGGGCGGATATGGCCGTGGGCACGCCCCCTTACGGGCGGCTGCTGGCAAATACGGCCCGGGGCAGGTCATTATTGCGGGAGATCAAGGACAAGGCCGCCGTGCCCATCGTGACGCGGCCCGGGGCGGTGAAGAAGCTGGCGGACGGGCCCGTCCGGGCGGTATTCGATCTCACGGCGGCGGCCCGGGACTTTTACGTGCTGGGATACGGCGCGCCGGCGGCTCGGACAGGTGGGTCCGACTGGCGGACCGGGCCGGTAACGGTGTGACAGGGATGAAAAATGGATGAAAAACTAACGCAGATCGAAGATAAGTATTTGAAGCTGGCCGCCCGGCTGGAGGACCCGGCTTCCTATGGGGACCCGGCGGTCTGCGCCGCCCTGGCGAAGGAGCAGAAGGAGCTGGAGCCGGTGGTGGAGGCCTGGCGGCAGGTGAAGCGTCTGCGGGCGTCCGCAGATGAGGCGGAGGCCGTCCTGGCCGGGGAGGACGATCCGGAGCTGCGGACCCTGGCCCAGGAGGAACTGGAGGCCGCCCGGGCCGCTCTGCCCGACGCGGAGCTTGCTTTGAAGACGCTGCTGCTGCCAAAAGACCCCAACGACGAAAAGAACGTGATCGTGGAGATACGCGCCGGCGTGGGGGGCGAGGAATCGGCCCTTTTCGCCGCCAGCCTCTACCGGATGTATACCATGTACGCCGAGGCCCGGGGCTGGAAGATTTCCCTGGCCAACGTCAGCGAGACGGACCTGGGCGGGATCAAGGAGATCAGCTTTATCGTGGAGGGCGCGGGCGCGTATTCCCGGCTGAAATTCGAAAGCGGCGTCCACCGGGTCCAGCGGGTACCGGAGACGGAGACCCAGGGCCGGGTCCACACCTCCACCGCCACCGTGGCGGTGCTGCCGGAGGTGGACCAGGTGGAATTCAAGCTGGACATGTCAGAGATACGCATCGACGTGTTTCGTTCCTCCGGGGCCGGGGGCCAGAAGGTCAACAAAACGTCCTCCGCCATCCGGGTCACCCACATCCCCACCGGCACGGTGGTGGAGTGCCAGGACGAGCGCAGCCAGTATAAAAACAAGGAGCGGGCCCTTTCCATCCTGGCCTCCCGCCTGGCCCAGGCGGAGCGGGACAAGCAGGATGCGGCCCGGGCGGATCAGCGGCGCAGCCAGGTGGGAAGCGGCATGCGAAACGAGCGCATCCGCACCTATAACTTCCCCCAGGGCCGGGTGACGGACCATCGGATCGGCCTGACGCTGTATAAGATCGACGCGGTCATGAACGGGGATCTGGACGAGATCATCGACGCGCTGGTGACGGCGGATCAGGCGGAAAGGCTGAAAGAGGAAAATGGGTAAGATAACGACAGCGTATATCCAAAACGACGAGGACCTGCCGCTGGCGGCGGAGATCCTGCGGCAGGGGGGCCTTGTGGCGGTGCCCACGGAGACGGTGTACGGCCTGGCCGGCAACGGCCTGGACCCGTCGGCGGTGGAGCGGATATACGAGGTGAAGGGCAGGCCAGCCGTCAAGCCCCTGAGCCTGATGGTGCCGGGGCCCGAGGCCATGGAGATATACGGCCGGAACGTCTCCCGGGGCGCAAGGGTCCTGACGGACGCCTTTTGGCCGGGACCGCTGACCATAGTGGTGGAGGCAGACCCGAAAATACCGGAGATCACCCTGGCCGGTGGGGCTACGGTGGGGCTCAGATGCCCCCAGAGCGAGAAAACGCTGCGGCTGCTGCGATCGAGCGGCGTCCCCTTCGCCGCGCCGTCGGCCAATCTCTCCGGCCAGCCCAGCCCCAAGACGGCGGCGGAGGTAGCCGCCTATTTTGACGGTCAGATCGAGGCCATCGTGGACGGCGGACCCTGCACATTGGGCACGGAGAGCACCATCGTGGACATGGCCGCGCGGCCCTACCGTATTTTGCGCCAGGGGGCCCTGCCGGCCGAGGCGATCCGGCGGACCCTGGCGGATTCCCTGACAGTGGTCGGTATCACCGGCGGCACCGGCGCGGGCAAGACCACCGCTCTGGATTCCCTGGCGGCCATGGGGGCGCTGGTCATCGACGCGGACGAGGTATACCATGACCTGTGTCGGGAAAACGCCGGCATGCTGGCGGAGATCGAGGACCGGTTTCCGGGCTCGGTGGCGGACGGGGCGCTCCAGCGGAAGAAGCTGGGGGCGGTGGTGTTTTCCGATCCCAAGGCCCTGGCGGACCTGAGCGCCATCACGGACAAGTATGTGATCGCCGCCATCGACCAGCTGCTGGCGAACCACGCCGGGGCGGGGGGCAAGTATGCGGCCATCGACGCCATCAACCTGCTGGGCACGCCTCTGGAGGGGCGGCTCACGGCCCTGGTGGGGGTGCTGGCGCCCGAAGACGTCCGGGCGGCCCGGCTGGCGGCCCGGGACGGGATCAGCCGGGAGGACGCTCTTACCCGCATCCGGGCCCAGAAGCCCGACGGGTTTTATGAGCGGCGCTGCGACCTTATTTTGCGAAACGACGGCAGCCGGGAGGACTTCCGGCGGGCCTGCGACGAATTATTCAAAACCATCTTGGAGGATGAACAGCATGGATGAGAAGAAAAATGAGCTCTTTTATCAGCCGAAAAACGGCTATGACCGGATCGACGCCAAAGAGCGTATCGCCTGCGAGGACTACTGCCAGGGCTATATGGCCTATCTGGACGCGGCCCGGACCGAGCGGGAGGCGGTGACCGAGGCGGTGAAGCTGGCGGAGGCGGCGGGCTTCGCGCCGCTGACAGACGGCATGGGGCCCATCCAGCCGGGCGAGAAGGTGTACTGGAACAACCGGGGCAAGAGCCTGCTGCTGGCGGTGGGCGGCAAAAAGCCCATGAGCGCGGGGTTCGTGGTGGAGGCCGCCCACATCGATTCCCCCCGGCTGGACCTGAAGCAGCTGCCCCTTTTTGAGGACACGGAGCTGGGCTATTTCCGCACCCACTACTACGGGGGCATCAAGAAATACCAGTGGACCGCCATCCCCCTGGAGCTCCACGGCACGGTGGCGCTGAAGGACGGCTCCACGGTGGATGTGGTCATCGGCCGGGACCGGGACGATCCTCAGTTCGTGGTGACGGACCTGCTGCCCCACCTGGCGGCGGATCAGATGCAAAAGACCATGGCCAAAGGCGTGGAGGGGGAGAAGCTGTGCATCCTGGCGGGCAGCGTGCCCTATGCCGGTGAGGGGACCGACCGGGTGAAGCTGGCGGTCATGAGCCTGCTCCATGACCGATTCGGCATCACCGAGGCGGACCTGATCTCCGCGGAGCTGGAGGCGGTGCCCGCCTTTGACGTGCGTGAGCTGGGTCTGGACCGGAGCATGATCGGCGGCTACGGCCAGGACGACCGGGTCTGCGCCTACGCGGAGCTGGCGGCCATTTTGGAGACGGATGCGCCTGAGCGCACGGCGGTGTGCATCCTGGCGGACAAGGAGGAGATCGGCTCCGTGGGCGTATCCGGCATGCGCAGCCAGGCCTTTGAGCGGTTCATCGGCCGGCTCTGCGGCGATACCTGCCCGGTGCAGGAGAGCTTTTCCAACAGCTTTTGCGTCTCCGCCGACGTAACGGCGGCCCTGGATCCCATGTACCCGGAGGTCAGCGAGAAGCAGAACGCCGCCCGGCTCAACTACGGCGTGGGTCTGTGCAAATTCACCGGCTCCCGGGGCAAGTCCGGGGCCAGCGACGCCTCCGCGGAGATCGTGGGCTATATGCGCCGGCTGTGCGACGACGCGGGGGTGGTCTGGCAGATGTGCGAGCTGGGTAAGGTGGACCAGGGCGGCGGCGGTACCGTGGCCCTGTACATGGCCGACCGGGACATCGATACCATCGACGCCGGCGTGCCGGTGCTTTCAATGCATGCCCCCTTTGAGACCACCGCGAAATTCGACTGCTATATGACCTATAAATGTATGAAAGCGGCCTATAACGCCAAATAATGGGGCCCCCACGGGAACGTTGTTCCCGTGGGGAGAAGGAAAAACCGTTCTGACCGATGGAGGGGCCCCGCTCGCGGGGCGCGGACATCCTCGGAACGGTTTTGACGTGATAAAAACGCCCGGAGCTGGGAAAACTGGCTCCGGGTGATCATTTTGGAAGAAGTCAAAACGGAGGATATAAAGGAGCTGGGCTCCACCGCGCCGGCGGAGATACAGGTACTGACCATCATCGGCCAGATCGAGGGCCACCAGGTGCTGGGGGATGAGAACAAGACCACCAAATACGAGCATGTGCTGCCCCTGCTGGCGGCGGTGGAGGAATCGGCCAATGTGAAGGGGCTGCTGATCCTGCTCAATACGGTAGGCGGCGACATCGAGGCGGGTCTGGCCATCGCGGAGCTGATCGCCGGCATGAGCAAGCCCACCGCATCGCTGGTCCTGGGAGGCGGCCATTCCATCGGTGTGCCTCTGGCGGTGGCGGCCAGACGCAGCTTTATCGCGCCCTCCGCCTCCATGACCATCCATCCCGTGCGTATGAACGGCACAGTCATCGGCGTGAGCCAGACCTACGAGTACTTTGCCCGGACCCGGGAGCGGATCGTCCGGTTCGTCACGGCCAATTCCCACATCGGCCGGGAGCGGTTTCTGGAATATATGCTCCGCACCGGGGAGCTTGCCAACGATGTGGGCAGCATCATCGACGGCCAGGAGGCTGTGGACTGCGGGCTGATGGATCAGCTGGGGAGCCTGGCGGACGCGCTGGCCTGGCTGCACGGTCAGGCAAAATGAAAAAACCGCCGATTTGGGCATATTAAAGCTTGACATTTGCGAAAAATAATGGCATAATACACACCGTTCGATACAGCGTAGCGGGATTGTGTAAAGGTAGCACAGCGGACTCTGACTCCGTATGTGAGGGTTCGAATCCTTCTCCCGCTGCCACTAGAAAACCCTAGAGCCGCAAGGGCTCCAGGGTTTTTCTTTTGTGCTTTTTACTTCTTTTGAACACCCGATTTTGACCGGTTTTGACCGGGGTGGATGTTGCAAAAATGTTGCAAATTTTCAGCTCGCAGCCCTTGTGGTTTCCGGCTTTTTTTCCTTTTGCTGTGACAAAAAGGTGTTTTGCGCCTCTGAGGCAGCCGTGACCACGTCGGGGGTGGTGGAGGCAGAGTTGAAAGCCGGCACCCGGACGCTGAATTCTAAGACCACTGTCAAACGATGGTCCAAGGAATGGCTGGAGGTCTATGTCGTCACCCGCGACATCACAAAGAAATCGGCCCGGATGTACAAAGAGAAGCTGGACAAGCACATCCTCCCCGCCATAGGCGCCATGCGTCTGGCCGATGTGCGGGATACCCACCTGCGGCGGCTCCTGAATGACTGCGCAAAGACGCTTTCTTGGTCCACCGTGCAGAAGATCCGCATCATCATCCGGTCGATGTTTCGCCAGGCGCGGGTCAGCCGCCTTATCACCTACGATCCCGCAGAGACGCTGGAACTGCCAAAGGCCCCCAAAGGAAAGCGCCGGAGCATCACGGAATATGAGCGAGAGCACATCCTGGCCGTGGCCGAGACCCACCGCGCCGGCCTGTACGTGCTCATGATCCTGTACTGCGGCATTCGCCCCAACGAGGCGGCAGCCCTCCAATGGAAAGCGTTTCCGGGCTTTTTGATGCGCCGTCTGCGCAGGAGAGGCGTATTTGAGAAAATAATGAGACTTGACTGTCCGTTTTGGCGGTGATATATTCAAACCGTTCCATGACGCCCCGGCGGAGAATATCCGCCGGGGCGTCGCTATATCGGAAAGAGGTGGCGCGGGGCGATGAAATGAGAGGGGAATAACCCTATAAAAGACTATATTACATAGTAAAAGGAGGTATTTCATGACACTGACCCAAGAGATAACACTAGACATATTCGAGGCGCCGCTGTTTGAGTACATCAACGCCAAACAGGAGGACAACGTGAGCCGGGTCCTGGTAGCCACCATCACAGCCAACGGCCAGACGCTGAAACCGGATCACAACAAGGCCCAGGCCGTATTCCGGGCCACCAAGCCGGACGGGACCGGGGTGATGGACCCGGCGGCCATCGGCGAGGACGGCAGGGTGACCTTCGCCCTGACGGACCAGGTGCTGGCGGTGCCCGGCGACGTGGCGGCGGAGATCGCCATCGTGGAGGGCGACCAGATCCTGACCACCGCCACGTTCTACATCCAGGTGGAGCGGCGGCACGGCGGGACGGGCACGACCAGCGAAAATGAGTTTTTGCTTCTGGTGGAGGCTACGAAAAAGGCGGAGACGGCGGCGGAGGGAGCTACCACCGCCGCAGAGGCCGCAAACAAGGCGGCGGGCGCGGCAAACACGTCGGCTCAGCAGGCCACCGCCGGAGCCGAGGCTGCCAACACCGCCGCCGGGGCCGCCAATACTGCCGCAGGCAAGGCCAACACGGCTACTGCCGGCGCCGATACTGCTGCGGGCAGGGCCAACACGGCAGCCGCCAATGCGGACGCGGCCACGAAAAAGGCCGATACAGCCGCCACCGGCGCTGATACTGCAGCGGGCAAGGCCAACACGGCTGCTGCCGGCGCTGATACTGCGGCAGGAAGGGCCAACACGGCCGCTGAGGCCGCAAACAAGGCAGCCAGCAACACCGATGCGGCCATAAAGAACGCCCAGGACGCGACGAAGGCCGCGACCAACGCGGCGTCTGCCGCCGGGGAAGCGGCCGGATATATCACTGGGACCACTGTGACGGCCCATGAGATAGCCGCCGGGGGGAAGCCCACAGCAGCGGTCAGTGATAAGGACGGCCACTTGCATATCGATCTCGGTCTGGTCAGCGGCGCGACCGGTCCCGTCGGCCCCAAGGGACCTCAGGGGCCCCAGGGCGCCCAAGGCGCGACCGGCCCCGCCGGCAAAGACGGGGTGTCCCCCACGGTGACTGCCAGCAAGTCCGGAAAAGTGACCACGGTCACGATCACAGACGCCAACGGGACAAAGAATCTGACGATCAATGACGGCGCGGATGGCGCGACCGGCCCCCGGGGGCCCCAGGGTACCCAGGGCGCGACCGGCCCCGCCGGCCCCAAGGGGGATACGGGTCCCATCGGCCCCCAGGGGCCTCAGGGTACCCAGGGCGCGACCGGCCCCGCCGGTCCCAAGGGGGATACGGGCCCTACCGGCTCACAAGGCCCCGCCGGCCAGCCCGGTGTATCTCCTAAAGTCAATATATCTAAAACGGGCAAAACCACCACTGTCACCATCACCGACGCGGACGGACCCCATGTTGCCACCATACTGGACGGCGAGGACGGGGTTGGCCAGGTCACCAGCGTCAACGGCCAGACCGGGGCGGTGAAGATCGAATCGCTGCCCAATCCCCAGGCCCTGACGTTCACCGGGGCGGTGACGGAATCCTATGACGGCAGGGCGGTCAAAAGCGTGAACATCCCGGCCCGTCCGTCCACGGCTGAGGTGTTCCTGGCGGCCCACCCGGTGGGGAGTTACTACTGGTCCAGCAACGCCACCAGCCCCGCGTCGCTGTTCGGCGGGACATGGACGCAGATCAAAGACCGGTTTGTGCTGGCGGCAGGCGATACCTACAAGGTGGGCCAGACCGGCGGCGCGGCAAGCGTCACCAGCGGCGGGACGGGCCTGACACCGGGGCAGAATGCGCCGCACACCCATGAGGTTTCTTGGGAGTACAACGAAAACGGGCAGAAGATCTTGCCGGCTGGCACACCGGGAGCGACATGGCTTACGGATGGGGTCCGCAGATCATATGTGTGCGTTCCAACAAGTTCGGGCAGCGGTTCGCCCCACACACACAGCGTGGCTACTATGCCGCCGTATATTGTCGCCTATTGCTGGCAGCGGACGGCGTAAAAGGAGGTAATGATGATGGAGGTATACGACCAGCAGGGAAAACTCCTGGAGGAATATGACCTGGAGAAGGGATATCTAAAAGAGGAAATCCGGATCGTTCACCATGATGCGGTGGAGGGCGCGCCGGAGCAGGGGCACTATGAGACGGTCCAGGAATACCCCGGCGGCGGGAAAGACGTGAAATGGGTGGTAGACGAGCCCGGCGTAGAGGCGCGGGCCGCCTGGAGCGAGGAGAGGACCGTGAACGTCTACGTACCCTACACGGCGGAAGAACTGGCGGCACGGGAGCGGGACAGGCAGGCTGTTGCAGAAGAGATGTGCCGGCAGGCAGCTGTGGCGGAGGTCCAGACGGCCCTGATCGCCGCCCAGATCAACACCTTGGCGGTGGACGACGTCACGGCTCTGCGCTGGAGGATGCTGTACCCGGAATGGGCGCCGGACGCGGCGTACAAGACCGGTGAAAAGGTCCGGCGCGGGGACAGGCTGTACCGGTGCTTACAGGGGCACACGTCCCAGACGGGCTGGGAGCCGGAGGCGGCGGCCAGCCTGTGGACGGAGGTGTGCGAGAGCCACGCCGGTACGGCGGAGGACCCGATCCCTTACAGCGGGAACATGGCCCTGGAGAGCGGCAAATTCTACTCTCAGGGCGGCGTCACCTACCGGTGCACCCGGGATACGGGCAATCCTGTATACAACCCCCTGGCCGAGCTGGTGGGGCTTTACGTAGAGGCGGCGTAAACAGCGTTTTGGATGGGCAAGGCTCCGGGACCGGTCAGGTCCCGGAGCCTTTTTTGCGCCCGGAGGCGGACGGCGGGGAGGGGGTTGCGTTTTTGCCTGCCGGGGCGTATACTCACGTCTGTGATCTTGTGAGGTGTTTCTGTGATACATACAGTCCGCGCACAATTGCATAGGGTGGGCCGGGAGCAGACCCGGGACATGACCAGCGGCAGTCCCTACAGGCTCATGATCGAGTTCGCGCTGCCGGTGCTGCTCAGCCAGATCTTCCAGCAGCTCTATAACACGGCCGACGCCTTCATCGTGGGCCGCTGCCTGGGCACGGAGGCTCTGGCGGCGGTCACGTCCTCCGGCACGCTCATCTTCCTGATGGTCAGCTTCTTTATGGGCATGAGCATGGGCGCGGGCGTGGTCATATCCCGGTTTTTCGGCGCGGGGGAGGACGAGCAGGTATCCAGAGCTATCCACACCATGCTGACTTTGGGCATCGTGAGCGGGCTGATCCTGACGGTGGGAGGCGTGCTGCTGACGCCGGTATTTTTACGCTGGATGCGGACGGACCCCCAGGTCATGCCCCAGGCGGTGGAGTATTTCCGTTACTATTTCCTGGGGGGCTTGGCCCTGACGATGTACAACGACTGCCGCAGCGTCATGACCGCCCTGGGCGACAGCAAGAGACCGCTGTACTATCTCATTTTCTCTTCTCTTTTGAATATTGTGCTGGACTGTCTGTTCCTGGCGGGATTTCATTGGGGCGTCTGGTCTGCGGCGGTGGCCACGGTCATCTCCCAGGCGGCCAGTGTGGCCCTATGCCTGGCCTATCTGATGCGCCGGGGCAACCAGTTCACTGTGGAGGTGCGCAAGCTCCGGTTCCACCGGCGCATTTTGGGCATGATCGTCCGGTGTGGACTGCCCTCCGCCGTGCAGAATTCCGTCATCGGCTTCGCCAACGTGATCGTCCAGTCCCAGATCAACGGCTTCGGCATGATGGCCATGGCCGCTTTCGGCACCAACGCCAAGATCGAGGGCTTCGCCTTTTTGCCTATCACCAGCTTCAATATGGCCAGCACCACCTTCATCAGCCAGAACCTGGGTGCGAAGCAGTATGACCGGGCCAGACAGGGCGCCCGGTTCAGTATCCTGGCGGCGGTGATCCTGGCGGAGGCCATCGGGCTGGCCTACTACGCCTTCGCGCCCCAGCTGATCGGCGTATTTGACAAGACGCCGGAGGTGGTGGCCCTGGGAACGCTCCAGGCCAGGACGGCGTCGCTTTTCTACTTCCTGCTGGCCTTCTCCCACTCGGTGGCGGCGGTCTGCCGGGGCGCCGGCAAGGCTTTCGTGCCCATGGTGGTCATGCTCTCCATCTGGTGCGTGGTCCGCATCGCCTACATCTGGGCGGTGACCCGGCTGAGCGACGATATCGGGCTTATCTACTGGGCCTATCCCATCACCTGGGCCATCAGCTCGGTGATCTATTTGCTGTATTATCTGTTCTCCGACTGGATCCACGGTTTTGATAAGATGCTCCAATAATCTCCGGGGACATTTTCATCAGAATTGTCGAAAATGCCAGATTTTTACTTGCAATCCGCAGAAATGTGGTGTAAGCTTTACACAGTTGAATGTTTTTAGCGTTATCCACATTTTGAAAAGAAAGAAGGAGTTACGCATGGCAGCAAAATTTGAGATCAAAACGGCGAAGAACGGGGAGTTCGTGTTCAACCTGTATGCCACCAACGGACAGATCATCGCCACCGGCGGCGAGACCTATACCAGCGTGGATGCGGCAAAGACCGGCGTGGAGAGCGTACGTAAAAACTGCGCTGTCCATGTGGAAGACCAGACCAAGGAGGGCTATATGCCTCTGGCCCATCCCAAGTACGAGCTGTACAAGGACAAGGGCGGCCAGTTCCGCTTCCGCCTGAAGGCCTCCAACGGCGAGATCATCGCCGTCAGCGAGGGCTACAAGGCCAAGAGCAGCGCGAAAAACGGCATCGCCTCCATCGGCCGCAACGCCCCCGAGGCCCCCGTCGTTGAGGCGGAATGAACTGTCTCATAGCACATAGCGAAGCCGTCCCCGGTATCCTGGGGACGGCTTTTTTTGCACCCTATTCTTCACTTATTCTCAATGTCCGCCCGTTTCAGGACCTTGATCACCGTCAGAAAGAAGATGGACACGTCCTGCCGGAAGGACAGGTCTTCCAGATAGGCCTGGTCGTAGGCGGCTTTGGCCGCCGCATCCAGCCGGTCCCGGCCATGGACCTGGGCCAGGCCCGACAGACCGGGCCGGAGCTGGTACACGCCCATCCGGCGCCGGAGAAGGCGGATGTCCTCTTCCGCCGGGACCAGGGGCCGGGGGCCGATCAGGGACATCCGGCCCGTCAGCACCAGAAAAAGCTGGGGCAGCTCGTCCAGACTGGCGGTGCGCAAAAACCGGCCCAGGCTCGTGACCTGCCGGCCGTGGGACATGCTGCGGAATTTGTACAGCGTGAAGAGCTTTTCATCCCGGCCCAGCCGTTTTTGCCGGAACAGCACCGGCTCGCCGGGGCCGGTCAGCTTCACTCCCAGGGCGATGACCAGCATGGGTACTGCCAGCAGCAGGATCAGCGCCGCCGCCAATACCACATCGCAGACGCGCTTGCAGGTCATATACCGCTCCTGCCGGGCCGTGAGACGGTAGGGGACCATCACAGCTCCTCCGCCCGGTGGCAGGCCACCAACCGGCCCTCCAGGGGCCGCAGAGAGGGCGGCTCGGTCCGGCAGCGGTCCGTGGCGTAGGGGCAGCGGGTGTGGAACCGGCAGCCGGCGGGCGGGTCGATGGGGCTGGGTATCTCTCCTTGCAGGAGGTTTTTTTCATCGTCCCGGAGGCGTGGGTCCGCCTGGGGGATGGCCTCCAGCAGAAAGCGTGTGTAGGGGTGCAGGGGACGGGCGTATACGTCGGCGCCGGTGCCCACCTCGCAGAGCTTCCCCAAAAACATCACCGCCACCCGGTCCGCCATGAACCGCACCACGCTCAGGTCGTGGCTGATGAACAGATAGGTCAGCGCGAACCGCTCCTGCAGGTCCTTCAGCAGGTTCAATATCTGGCTCTGGACCGACACGTCCAGGGCCGACACGGGCTCGTCGCACACGATCAGCCTGGGCCGCAGGGCGATGGCCCGGGCGATGCCGATGCGCTGGCGCTGGCCGCCGGAGAACTGGTGGGGATAGCGGTAGAGGAATTCCTCCGGGATGCCCACTTCGTCCAGAAGCTCCCGGACCCGCTGGGTGGTGGCGGCCCGGTCCGGGCAGACCCCATATGTCTCCAGTGGCTCTGCCACGATGTCCCGGACCGTCATGCGGGGGTCCAGGGAGGCGTAGGGGTCCTGGAAGATCAGCTGCATCTGCCGCCGGTAGGGGGCCAGCTCCTTTTGGCTCAGGGCCGTCAGGTCCGTGCCCTCAAAGGTCACGGTCCCGGCGGTAGGAGGGATGAGGCCGATCAGAGTCCGGCCCAGGGTGCTCTTGCCGCAGCCGGACTCGCCCACCAGCGCCAGGGTCTCCCCGGCCCGGATGGTCAGGTCCACATGGGACACGGCGTGGACCTTTTTCCGGCCCTTGGCGGGAAACTCCTTGACCAGGTCTTTGGCCTCCAGCAGTATTTTCTCCGCCATCAGCTCCGCCCCCTTTCAAAGCACCGGCACCAGTGGCCGGGACCGATCTGTTCCAGCTCCGGCCGCTCGGTGTGGCATATCTCCCGGGCGTGGGGACACCGGGGCGCGAAGGCGCAGCCCGCCGGCAGCCGCAGCAGGTTCGGCACCACGCCGCCGATGGCCGGCAGACGCTGGGGACTGGCGTCCAGGCGGATCACCGAGTCCATGAGGCCCCGGGTGTAGGGGTGGGCCCGCTTGTCAAAGAGGGTCAGCGCGTCCGCCTGCTCCACGATCTTCCCGGCGTACATCACGTATACTTTGTCGCACATCTGGGCGATCACGCCCAGGTTGTGGCTGATGAGCAGCACGCTCATGCCCGTCTCCCGGCTCAGATCGCGGATCAGCCGCAGTATCTGGGCCTCGATGGTTACGTCCAGGGCCGTGGTGGGCTCGTCGGCGATGAGCAGCTTGGGCCTGCAGATCATGGCCATGGCGATCATGACTCGCTGGCGCAGGCCGCCGGACAGCTCATGGGGATAGGCGTTGTACCGCTTTTCCGGCTCCGAGATGCCCACGTGGGACAGCATGCGGATCACCTCTGCCTTGGCCTCGGCCTTGGACATGTTTTCATGCAGCAGCAGGGCCTCCCGCATCTGCTTGCCCACCGGGACCACCGGGTTTAAGCTGGTCATGGGCTCCTGGAAGATCATGGCCATGTCCTTGCCCCGGATGGGCTGCAGCTGCCGGTCGGTGAGGCCGGTCAGCTCCTGTCCCGCGAGGATAATGCTGCCGCCGGTGATGCGGCCCGGGTACTTCAAAAGGCCCATCACGGACCGGGCGATCATGCTCTTGCCGCAGCCGGACTCGCCCACGATGCCCACCACCTGGCCCTTGCCGATGGTCAGCGACACGTCGTCCACCGCGGGCACATAGCCCCGCTCCGTGAAAAAGCCGGAGGACAGATGTTCGATTTTCAGCGTATACTCGTCCATAGCGTCCTCACTCGTTGTTCAGATGGGGGTCCAGAGCGTCCCGGAGCCCGTCGCCCAGGAAGTTGCAGCTGAGCACCACCAGCATGATGGCCGCGCTGGGGGCCAGGCTGATCCAGGGGGCGTTGTAGAGGAATTGCCGGCCCATGTTCACCATCAGGCCCCAGGAGGAATTGGGCAGCTTGATGCCCACGCCCAGAAAGCTCAGAGAGCTCTCCGACAAAATGGCGGAGGGGATGTTCAGGGTGAACAGCACGATCAGCGCGGGCAGACAGTTGGGCAGGATATGCCGCCGGATGATCCGCCCGGGCTTTACGCCGATGCTCTTGGCCGCCTGGACGTATTCCGTCTCCTTCAGGGAGATGGTCTCCGAACGGGCCACCCGGGCCACGCTGGCCCAGCCCACCAGGGCCAGGGCCAGGAAGATGTTCATGACCCCGTCGCCCAGGGTGTACATGATCACCATGGCCAGCAGCAGGGAGGGGAACGCCAGCATCACGTCCGCCAGGCGCATGATGATATAGTCCGTCTTGCCCCCGGCGTAGCCCGCGATCACCCCCAGGGCCACGCCGATGATCATGGAGATCATGGTGGGCACCACGCCCACCGCCAGGGAGATGCGGGCCCCGTACAACAGCCGGGTCAGCACGTCCCGGCCCATCTCGTCCGTGCCCAGCCAGTGGGCGGCGGAGGGGGCCTGCAGCCGAGTGGAGGCGTCGCCGTTCACCGCGTCGTAGGGCGACAGGACCGGCACGAAAACCGCCGCCAATACCAGCAGGACCAGAAAGACCGCCGAGGCCACCGCCAGCTTGTTTTTCCGGGCCATGCGCCGCAGGCGCACGCCCATGCCCTCGCTCTCGCCGATCTGGCTGGCCAGGTCGGCGGACAGGACGTCCTTTTTGCTCTTGAACAGCGCCATGTCAGCCCTCCTTCCGGATCCGGGGGTCCAGCACGCTGTACAGGCAGTCGGCAACCAGGTTCCCGGCGATGACCAGGGCCGTGGCGAAGATCACCGAGCCCTGCAAAAGCGGCACGTCCCGGCCGGAGATGGCGTCGATGCACAGCCTGCCGATGCCAGGCAGGGAGAAGATGGTCTCCGTGATCACCGCGCCGGACAGAAGGGAGGATATCTGGATGGCCATGACCGTGATCACCGGGATCATGGCGTTGCGCAGCGCGTGGAACACCACCGCGCCGGACACGCTCCGGCCCTTGGCACGGGCCGTGTCTATGTAGTCGGACTGCATGACCTCCAGCAATGTGGAGCGGGTCAGCCGCGCCACGGATCCCGCGCTGCTCCAGCCCAGGGCCACCGCGGGCAGCACGTAGCAGATCAGTCCCTCCTTGGTGCCCTGGATGGGGAACCACTTCAGCTTGTAGGCCAGCAGATATTGCAGCACCATGGCCGTCATGAATACGGGCACCGAGATGCCCAGCAGGGAAAAGCCCATGCCCAGCCGGTCAGCCAGACGGTCCTTGCGCATGGCGGAGATCACCCCGCACAGGATGCCGATGACCCATGCCACCAGCGCCGCCAGCACCGAGAGCTTGATGGTCACGGGGAAGTAGGCGGCGATCAGCTCCGACACCGGCTTGTGGTACTTGATGCTGGTGCCCATGTCGCCGGTGAAAAGGCCGGTGATATACACCCAAAACTGCACATACCAGGGCTTGTCCAGCCCCAGCTCCGCGCTGATCTGCTGGACCACCTCTTCCCGGGCGTGCTCGCCCATCATGGTCAGGATGGCGTTGCCCGGCAAAATGCGCAATATGAGATATATGACCAGGACCACCCCGATCAGGACCGGGATGGAGCTCAATATCCGGCGTATCACGCTTTTCAGTGTGCTCATGGGGTCACTTCCTTTGCTGAGAGGGAATATACCAGAGGAATATACCAGTTGGGCGCAGGGGTCTCCTCCTGCGCCCAACAATACATTTTATATGATTATAGGGGCCGCTGTCAACATCACTTCATTTCCACGTCCCGGACGAAGAAGTTGGAGAAGCCGGCCCAGTGGGGCACGAAGGACTCCACCTTCTCGCCGATGCAGAACAGATGCGCCCGCTCGTACAGAGGCACCACGGCGGCGTCCTCCACCACGATGGCATGCTCGATGGCCTGGTATTCCGCCATGCGCTCGTCGTCGTCCATGATGGAGGAGGCGGCGTCTACCCGGTCCTTGATCTCCTGATTGGCGTAGTTCAGGCTCCGGCCGGAGGTGCTGTTGGAAAAGAACGTGCCCAGGATGTTGGCGGGGTCGTTATAGTCCATGGTCCAGGTGCCCAGGAAGGCGGGCATTTCCTCCGTACGGCGGAAGTCCAGCCAGGCGGACTCGTCATAACTCTCGATGTCCACGTTGATGCCCACGGCGGCCAGATCCTGGGCGATCTGCTGATACACCATGGAAGTGGTATCGCCGCTGGAGGAGTCCAGGGAGAACTCAAAGCTGATCTCGCCCTCCTCATAGCCAGCCTCCGCCAGCAGGGCCTTGGCACCCTCGGGATCGTAGACGATGGGTTCCAGGTCCTCGTTGTGGCCCCAGACGCCGGTGGCGATCATGCCGTTCTGGATGATGCCGTCGCCGCCGTAGAAGTTATCCAGCAGGCTCTGCCGGTCGATAGCCATCTGCACGGCCTTGCGCACGTTCACGTCGGACAGGAATTCGTTGTTCTCGTTCATGCTCATGAACGTCACGCCTACCCGGTAGCCGGGGACGATGGAGTCGGCGTAGGTGGTCTTGTAGACGCTGTCGATGATGGAGGCGTCCAGCGCGTCCAGGTCGATGATGTCCAGTTCGCCGCTCTGGAACATCAGGTTCTGGGTGTTGGCGTCGGGCACCACGTTCATGATGACCACGTCCGCGTCAGGGGCCTCGCCCCAGTAGTTCTCGTTGCGGGTCAGGGTGAAGTGGTCGTTGGGGACCCACTCGCTGACCACGTACGGGCCGGAGCCAATGGTGTCGGCGGGCTCCATGCCGAAGCCCTCCACGCTCTCCACCGTCTCCTGGTCGATGATGCTCATGGCGGGAGAGGTCAGCTCCGCCAGATAGCCGGCGTTGGCGGCCTCCAGGGTCAGGGTGAAGTTATAGTCGTCCTCCACCGCGATGCCCTCCAGCTCCTCCGCCTCGCCGTCCAGCAGGGCCTGGGCGCCCACCACCTCCTGGGCGATGTCATAGTTGCAGGCACCGGGGACCGTCAGCAGATGCTCGAAGGTGTACTTCACATCGGAGGCGGTCAGGGGGTTGCCGTTGGAGAAGGTCACGCCCTCCACCAGCTGGAAGGTATAGGTCAGGCCGTCGTCGGACACGCTGTAGTCCGCCACCAGGGAGGGGACGATCTCCGTGGAGCCGTCCTCTTGGACCTTGATCTCGAAAAGCCGGTCGAATACGTTGTGGGGGATGAAGTAGTCGTCCGTGGTCAGAGCCACGTCCATGGTCAGGATGTCGCTCTCAGAGGCCAGGTTCAGGACCTTCTCCTCCTCCGCGGCATAGGCCGGGACGGCCGCCAGGCTCATGATCATGGCCAGAGCCAAAACAAACGCCAGGTGCTTTCTCATACAGGAAATACCTCCTTGATTTACTCCGTTAAATATACAGGATTTTAACCGCAATGAAAATGGCGTTATATGCTCATGTCCTTGTAAAAAATGCTATACATGGCGATATTTGCAGAAAAATGCCGCCGATGACACAACAATTTAAATATGGAAAGTGGGGCGGAGAACAGTTCCTTATGGAATGTGCGACGCAGGCGGAGAGTCAGACGGCTCTCCGCTTTTTTGCCGCCCGGCGGGGCGTTTTTTTGTTCGCGGAAAGATCATTGGGGATTTCTTCCAACAAAAATATTCCCGCCCTTTTTGCCAAAACTACATGTTGTAGCGGCACAAATGCCCGCACACTATTGGAAATAATTGGCAGGCACAAAAGTGTAAAAAACCAAAAAAATCCCCTTGCAATTTGAAAAAGGGCCCTCTATAATAAAGGCGAAGTGGGGCAAAGTGGTGGAAAGTGTTTCATAATCCCACAAAAGGGCGGAGGTGAGCCGGGTGACAGGAGAATACCAGCATTCTCTCGACGCGAAAGGGCGTCTGTTTATCCCGGCAAGACTGCGCGACGAGTTGGGCGCAGAATTTTTTGTGACGCTGTCCATGGATCACTGCCTTTGCGCCTACAGCGCGGAGCAGTGGCAGATCTTCTCGGATAAGGTCAACGCCATGCCTTACGTGAAGCAGCGGGCCATGCGCCCGCTTTACGCCTTTGCCTGCAAGTGCGAGCTGGACGCCCAGGGGCGCATCCTGCTGCCGCTGAACCTGCGGGAGCGGGCGGGGCTTACTAAAAATGTTACGGTCCTTGGCTCCAATAACCATGCGGAGTTCTGGGACAGCGAGGAGTGGGCCGCCATGCGCGACGCCGAGGCGTCGCCGGAGAACATCGCGGCTGTCATGACGGAATTTGACTTCTGATGCGGCACAAGAGCGTATTGCTCCAGGAGTGCGTGCGCTACCTGGATATCGACCCCGCGGGGATATATGTGGACGGCACCCTGGGTATGGGCGGCCACGCGGAAGCGGTGCTGGAAAAGCTGGGCGGCGGCATGCTGATAGGCATCGACCGGGACGACCGGGCCCTGGCTTTCGCCCGGGAGCGGCTTGCCCGCTTTGGCGGCAAGGCAAGGCTCGTAAAGGGCAGCTTCGGTGACCTGGGACAGATACTGGACAGCCTGGGCATCGGCAAGGTGAACGGGATGCTCTTCGATCTGGGCGTATCCTCGCCCCAACTGGACGATAAGGCCCGGGGCTTTTCTTACATGCAGGACGCCCCGCTGGATATGCGGATGGACGAGACCGCGCCTTTAACGGCAAGAGATGTGCTGAACACCTATTCCGAGGCGGAGCTGCGAAGCATCTTCTGGCGGTACGGCGAGGAACGGTACGCCGGCCGCATCGCCGCCGCGGTGGTAGCCGCCCGGGAGAGCGTGCCGGTGGAGACGACCGGCCAATTCGTGGACATCATCCGCTCCACCATGCCGGCCGCCGCCCTGCGGGAGAAGCAGCACCCGGCCAAGCGGTGCTTTCAGGCGGTCCGCATCGAGGTGAATGACGAGCTGGGCCAGCTGGAGCGGATGCTGGACCAGGCGCCGGACCGGCTGGAGACCGGGGGGAGGCTTCTCGTCATCAGCTTCCACTCGCTGGAGGACCGGCTGGTGAAAGAGGCCATCCGCAAACGTGAGAACGGCTGCACCTGTCCGCCGGATTTCCCGGTGTGCACCTGCGGCTTTGTAAAGACTCTCAAAAGCGTCACCAGAAAGCCGGTGGTCCCCGACGGGGAGGAGCTGGCGAGAAATCCGCGGGCCAGAAGCGCCCGCCTGCGTATAGCGGAGAGGGTATAAGTCATGGAAGACGTCAGAACATTCAAATCCTATAACTTCGTCACCGGCGCCGTGGACGGCACCATGGCCTACGATTTCAGCAATCCGGGCCTGTACACGGACGAGGAGCTCTATGGCGAGCCCCTGGAAAAGCCCAGCCGCCGGGAGCGGGAAGCCCAGCAGGACTGGATCAAGGAGGACACGCGCCCCGACATCCGACAGGTGGTGCTGACCAAAAACCACCAGGGCCTGTCGCTGCTGTCCATGCTGGGCGCGGCGGTGGCCGTGGTACTGCTGACTATGATGCTGCTGGCCCAGATCCGGCTCACCGACATTTCCGATACCGCCGCCCGGCTGGAGGATCAGATCTCCGCGCTGGAGCTGGAGCGGGACAAGCTGACCGTGGAGTACGAGACAATCTTCAATCTGAAGGACGTGGAGCAATACGCCGTGGATGTGCTGGGCATGCAGGAGCCCGACAATCAGCAGGTATTTTACCTGACGGGCGTGGCCTCCGCCGACAAGGCCGTCGTCATAGAAAAGGACGACGCGGATATGTTCTCGCTGGGCGTCGCGGACCTGCTTTCCTCGGTCAAGGCATATTTCAGTTGACAAGGGTATTATACTGGTATTGATGGCAGACGATACCGCTCTACCCGAAGGAGAAGCCCTATGTTCAACAAACGCCGGGAGACCGCTCAGCCCGATAGTCAAAATTCGATGCTGCTCCGCCGCACACTGTTTCTCATGATAGTGTGCGGCATAGTTGCATTTATACTTCTGGGTGCGCGGCTGTTCAAGCTGCAGATCCTGGACCACGACATGTATGAGTCGGCGGCGGTGGAGCAGCAGCTCCGGCAGACAGCGGTCCCCGCCAAGCGGGGCACCATCTATGACCGGAACATGAACATACTGGCCATGAGCGCGTCGGTGAGCAATATCTACATAAGCCCCGCGGAGATCGTCATGTACGACGAGGACCCCGCCATGATCGCCAGCGGCCTTTCCTCCATCCTGGGCATCGATTATTACGAGATCCTGGAAAAGACCACCCACACCGAGAGCTGGTATTCCACCGTGGCCCGGAAGGTGGAGGACGACGTGGCCGACAAGGTCCGGGCCTTCAAGGAGGAAAACGACCTGCTGGGCGTGAAGATCGAGGAGGCCAGCAAGCGGTATTATCCCTACGGCAGCCTTGCCTGCCATGTAGTGGGTTTCGTGGGCTCCGACGATCACGGCCTGTCCGGCTTGGAATACTATTACGACGATCTGCTGTCCGGGGTGGACGGGCGCATCGTCCGGGCCACCAACGCCTACGGCACGGACATGATGTTCACCGATTTTGAGGACTACTACGACGCCGAGGACGGCAAGAGCGTGGTGCTGACCATCGACGAGACTGTCCAGTACTATCTGGAGAACCACCTGCAGACCGCCGCGGAGCAGTACGACCTGCAGGACGGCGCGGCGGGCATCGTTATGGACGTGAAGACCGGCGGCGTGCTGGCTATGGCGTCTTTGGACGGGTTCGATCTGAACGACTACCTGACCATCAGCGAGGCAGCCCAGGAGCGGGTCGATAAGGCCGACGTCCACTCCGAGGAGGAGCGCAATACCCTCATCGAGGCCGAGCGGCAGGAGCAGTGGCGCAATAAGGCCCTGTCCGATACCTACGAGCCCGGCTCCGTTTTCAAGATCATCACCCTGGCCGCGGGCCTGGAGAGCGGCGCGCTGAAGATGAATTCCACGTTCTACTGCGGCGGAAGCATCGACGTGCTGGGCCGTACCGACCCGCTGAACTGCTCCAACATCTACGGCCATGGCAACCAGACCCTGGAGGAGGCTGCCATGAACTCCTGCAACGTGGCCTTCGTGACCATCGGCCAGTGGATCGGCGCGGAGCGGTTTTATGACTTCATCCACGCCTTTGGCCTCTTTGAAAAGACCGGGCTGGATCTGACCGGTGAATCGGACAGCCTCTGGTGGACGGAGGACGTGTTCTTCAACAAGGGTAACCTGTCCCAGCTGGCGGCCGCCTCCTTCGGCCAGACCTTTACCATCACCCCCATGCAGCTGATCACGGCGGTGAGCGCGGTGACCAACGGCGGGTATCTGCTGGAGCCCTATCTGGTCAAGGAGGTCATCAACGCCGACGGCACCGTGGCCAGCCAGCGGGAACCCAAGGTGATCCGGCAGGTGATCAGCGAGCAGACCAGCAAACAGTGCTGCCAGATCCTGGAGAGCGTCGTGGGCAAGCCCAACGGCACCGGCGTCAACGCCTACGTGCCCGGCTACCGGGTGGCCGGCAAGACCGGTACCTCCGAGGACGTGGTCTATGAGGCCATCCACGGGGAGAAAAAGTACATCTGCTCCTTCCTGGGCTTCGCCCCGGCGGACGATCCCCAGGTGGCGGTGCTGGTGCTGCTGGAAAACCCCGGCCCGGACAGCATCGTGGTGGCCAGCGGCGCCCAGATGGCCGCGCCCACCGTGGGCGCGGTGCTGCGGGACGTGCTGCCCTACCTGGGCGTGGAGCCGGAGTATGGCGAGGGCGAGGAGGCCCTGGTGGACCAGCGGGTGCCCCGGCTGGTGGGCAAGACCCCCGAGGAAGCCCAGGAGCTTCTGGAAGAAGCGGGCTTTACTCTCAAGGAAACCGTGGGCTCCGGCGCGGCGGTCACGGCCCAGATGCCGGCTCCCAACGCCAAGGTGGCGGCCGGCAGCGAGGTGGTGCTGTACTGCGGCGAGCAGCCCAGTACCGAGCCCATCGCCGTGCCCGATCTGCTGGGACTCAGCTACGAGGTGGCCCGGGTCCGGGCCGGGATGTACGGCCTGTACGTCCGGGGCGAGGGCACCATGATGGAGAGCGACTATATCCTGACGGTGGACCAGAGCGAAGAGGAGGGGACCATGGTGGCCCCCGGTACGGTGATCACCGTCACGCTCAGCGACTGGACGAAAACGGGGATATTCTGATATGAAGTTGAAAGAATTGTTGACGGACGTGTCCGTGACCGCCATGCGGGCGGACCCGGATACGGAGATACGGGATATATGCTACGACTCCCGGGCGGTGCGGCCAGGTGATCTGTTCGTGGCGGTGGAGGGCTTTCAGAGCGACGGCCACCGGTTCATACCCATGGCGTTGGAAAAGGGCGCGGCGGCGGTGCTGTGCCAGCACGCGCCGGCGGACGACGGGCCCTATATCATCACGGACGACAGTCGGAAGGCTTTGGCGCTGGTATCCGGCGCGTATTTCGGCCATCCGGCGGAGAGAATGACCATGGTGGGCGTCACCGGCACCAACGGCAAGACCACCGTCACGCTGCTGATAAAGCACATATTGGAGGACGTGCTGGGGGCCAAGGTGGGCCTGGTGGGCACCATCTCCAACTGGATCGGGGATGAGCAGCTCCAAACCGAGCGGACCACTCCCGAGTCCTACGATCTGCAAAAGCTGTTCGCCCGGATGGCGGCGGCCGGCTGCACCCACGCGGTGATGGAGGTGTCCTCCCACGCGCTGGCCCTGGACCGGGTGGCGGGGGTCCGCTTCGACGCGGCGCTGTTCACCAACCTGACCCAGGACCACCTGGATTTTCACAAGACCATGGAAAATTACGCCGGGGCCAAGGCCATGCTCTTTTCCCGGTGTGAGAAAGCGGCGGTCAACGCGGACGACCCCTGGGGGACGTTCATGCTGGAGCGGTCGACCTGCCCGGCGGAGACCTTTTCCGCTGCCGGCAGAAAGGCCGATCTGTGGGCGGAGGACGTGACCCTCTCCGCCGGGGCGGTGGACTTTACGGCCTGTGCCGGCGGCGAGCGTGCGCCGGTGCATCTGGCTATCCCCGGGTCCTTTTCCGTCTCAAACGGCCTGGCGGCCATGGCCGCCGGGCGGATGCTGGGACTGAGCCTGGCCGACTGCGCCGCCTCCCTGGGCCGGGCCGTCGGCGTAAAGGGCAGGGTGGAGGTGGTCCCCACGCCGGATGACTTCACCGTGATCATCGACTACGCCCACACCCCCGACGCCCTGGAAAAGGTCCTGAAGACCATGAAGGAGGCGGCCGACGGACGTGTGGTGGCCCTTTTCGGCTGTGGGGGCGACCGGGACCGGACCAAGCGGCCGCTCATGGGGGCCATCGCCGCCCGGACGGCGGACTTTTGCGTGGTCACCAGCGACAATCCCCGCTCCGAGGACCCAGAGGTCATCATCGGGGATATCTTGGCGGGCATGCCCCCGGAGGCGCCGATGAAGGTGATCTCCGACCGCCCGGCGGCCATCCGCTGGGCTATCGACAACCACTTGCCGGGAGACGTGATCGTCCTGGCCGGCAAGGGCCACGAGACCTATCAGGAGGTCAATGGCGTCAAGCGCCATATGGACGAGCGGGAGATCGTGGCGGAACACCTTCGCGGGAGTGACAGACGATGAGTATGACGATGCGGTTGATCCTGAGCTTTATCACGGCCTTTATCGTGGCCGTGCTGATCGGACATGTATACGTGCCCTGGCTGCGGAAGATCAAGGCCGGCCAGGAGATCAAGGAGATTGGCCCCAACTGGCACAAGTCCAAGGCGGGCACCCCCACCATGGGGGGCGTGATCTTCATCGCGGCGGTGACGGTGGTGACGCTGTCGTTCGGCCTCACCTCCATCCGGGACGGGGAGCTGGGGGCGCTGTTCGTGCTGCTGTTTTCGCTGTTTTACGGGGGCATCGGCTTTCTGGACGACTTTGAGAAGCTGAAAAAGAAGCAGAATCTGGGTCTGTCCGCCAAGGCAAAGTTCATCTTGCAGCTGGCGGTGGCGGTGGCGCTGCTGTACCTGCTGCGGCTGGAGGGGTATCTGATCCCGGCGCTGTACGTGCCGTTCTGGCACGTGACGGTGCATGTGCCGGAGTGGTTTTACTTCGTGCTGTGCGCGTTCATCGTGGTGGGCACGGTGAACGCGGTGAACATCACCGACGGGCTGGACGGTCTGGCCGCCAGCGTATCGGTGCCCGTGTTCGTGTGCTATAGCGCCCTGGCCTTCGCCTGGGGCAGCCGGTTCAGCTCCCTGGGTGTGTTCTCCGCGGGGCTCACAGGCGGCCTTTTCGGATTTCTCGTGTACAACTTCTATCCCGCCAAGTGCTTCATGGGGGACACGGGCAGCCTGTTCCTGGGCGGGGCCGTGTGCGGCATGGCTTTCGCGCTGGATATGCCCCTGATGCTGGTGCCGCTGTGCGTGGTGTTCATCTTCGAGACCCTCAGCGACATCATCCAGGTGACGTATTTCAAGCTCTCCCACGGCAAGAGGATATTCAAGATGGCCCCGTTCCACCACCATCTGGAGATGGGCGGCTGGACGGGCCATAAGTGGACGGAAGTGCAGATCGTAGCACTGTTTTCCTTTATCTCCCTGCTGGGGGCCATCGCGGCGTTTTTCTCCAGCGTGGGACGGTATGTGTGAAAAGCTTTTGACAGGAGGTAGCGAACGTGGCGGCTAAGGTCGACAACGCCGGAACATACGATAACGCCCGCCTGGCGGACTATACCTATGACAACTCCATCGAGCGAGGCTCCGTGGACGTGCCCTTCGCCATGCTCACGCTGCTGCTGCTGGTGGTGGGCGTGATCATGGTGCTGTCGGCCAGCTTTGCACGGGCCTATTACGATCCGTCCAATACCACCGGCGGCAACGCCACCTATTACTTCGTGCGGCAGGCCCTGTTCGCCCTGTGCGGCGTGGGCGTGATGTTTGTCTGTTCCCGGTTCCCCATGAGCTTTTACCGGCACATCTCCGGCATCGTGATGATGGTGGCCCTGGCGCTGCTGGTGCTGGTGCTGGTGCCCGGCATCGGCGAGAAGGCAAACAACGCCCGACGGTGGATCAACCTGGGCTTTACCACGTTCCAGCCGTCGGAGATCGCCAAGGTGGGCGTCATCATGTTCTTCGCCGTGCTGATCTGCAAGTATAAGGACAAGATGTCCACGCCCCGGTACGGCATCGTACCCTTCGCGGCGGTGATCGGCATCGTGTGCCTGCTGCTGGTGATGGAGCCCCATATGTCCGCCATCATCATCATCCTTGCTATCGCGCTGGTGATGCTGTTTCTGGGGGGGCTGCCCCTGTACTGGTTCATCGGCGGCGGCACATTGGGCGCGGCGCTGCTTGGTATCGGTTACGCGCTGTTCCCTTACGTGCGGGCCCGGTTCACCGCCTGGCTCAACCCCTTTGCAGACGCCTCCGACGCGGGCTATCAGATCGTGCAGAGCCTGTATTCTATCGGCTCCGGCGGCCTGCTGGGGCTGGGCCTCGGCAACTCGCGGCAGAAGTATCTGTACCTGCCGGAGGAGCACAACGACTTCATCTTTTCCGTGGTCTGCGAGGAGCTGGGCTTCATCGGGGCCATGCTGATACTGGCCCTGTTCGCGCTGCTGATCATCCGGGGCTACTGGCTGAGCATGCATGTGCGGGACCGGTACAGCGCCCTGGTGGGCGCGGGCATCACCACCCACCTGGCCATGCAGGTCATTTTGAACGTGGCGGTGTGCACCAACTCCATCCCCTGCACCGGCATATCCCTGCCGCTGTTCAGCTACGGAGGCACGGCGCTGCTATTGCAGATGGCGGAGCTGGGGATCATTTTGTCCCTATCACGAGATATACCGGAGAAGCGATAGTATGAGAGTATTGTTTACCTGCGGCGGCACCGCCGGTCACATCAACCCGGCCCTGGGGGTGGCGGGCCGCATCCGGCAGCTGGTCCCCGAGGCGGAATTTCTGTTCGTTGGGGCGGAGGGACACATGGAGACGGAGCTGGTCCCCCGGGAGGGGTATCCCATCAAAACCGTGCGCATCTCCGGCTTCCGGCGGAGCGTGAAGCCCAAGATGATCGCCCAGAACGTCCGGGCCGTGGGCCGGGTGTTTTCCTCCTGCCGGCTGGCGAAGAAGTATATCCGGGAATTTCAGCCCGACGTGGCCGTGGGCACCGGCGGGTATGTGTGCTTCCCGGTGCTGAAGATGGCGGCGGATATGGGCGTCCCCACGGCGGTGCACGAGTCCAACGCCGTGCCAGGGCTCACCACAAAGCTTTTGGAAAAGACCGTGGACCAGATCATGGTGGGGCTGGCCGACAGCCGGGATTTTTACAAAAACCCCGCCAAGGTGGAGGTCACCGGCACCCCGGTCCGGGTGGATTTCAAGGGCCTGGATAAGGCCAAAGCCCGCAGGGAGCTGGGTCTTGACCCGGAGCAGCCTCTGGTACTGGCCGTGTTCGGCTCCCTGGGCGCGGACTATATGAACGAGACCATGCAGGGCTTTATCCGCCGGATGGGAGATCAGGGCGGCATGCGCCTTATATACGCCACCGGCAAGCGGTATTACGAGGCCGTGCGGCAAAGGCTGGACCAGGCGGGACTGAAAAACCCCGGCGTGGACGTGCGGGAGTATATCTACAATATGCCCAAGGTCATGGCCGCGGCGGATGTGATCATCTGCCGCAGCGGCGCCTCCACCATCAGCGAGCTGACCTATCTGGGCAAGCCCGCCGTCATGGTGCCCAGCCCCAACGTGGTCAACCACCATCAGGAAAAGAACGCCCGAGTCATGGAGAAGGCCGGCGCCGCCAAAATGCTGCTGGAGGGCCAGTTCGACGCGGATAAGCTCTATGAAACGGTAACGGGCCTTTTGCGGGATAAGGCCGCCCTGGCCGCCATGCATGAGGCGTCCCTGGGCCTGGGCGTCAGCGACGCCACAGACCGGATCGCCTCCATCGTGCTGGGACTGGCGGAAGGGGGAAGCGACAAAGGGTGACGGAACGCCCCTTTGCGAAGGCCGTAACAAAAACCGTCCCCGCGCATAGTATGTGGTGATCATTTTCTACATACTGGCCGGAGGGCGGATCATGAGCATATGGCGCGTGCAGGGCGGATATCCTCTGGAGGGGAGCCTGACCATCCAGGGCGCGAAAAACGCCGTGCTGCCGGTATTGGCGGCGACGATACTTACGGGCTGTGAGACGGAACTGACCAACGTGCCCGCGCTGCGGGACGTGGAGGCGTCGCTGGACATCCTGCGCAGTTTAGGCTGCGCGGCCGACCGGCGGGGGGACGTGGTGAACATCGACTCCCGGGACCTGACCGGCTGCCGGATCGGCAGGGATCTGACCGGACGGATGCGCTCGTCCATCATCTTTCTGGGAGCTGTGCTGGCTCGCTGCGGCCAGGCGCGTATCGCCATGCCCGGCGGCTGTGAGCTGGGGCCCAGGCCGGTGGACCTGCATCTGGCGGCCATGGAGGCCCTGGGGGCGGAGGTGTCAGTGGAGCGGGACGAGATCGTCTGCCGGGCGGACGGCCTCACCGGCGGACCGGTCCGGCTGGACCTGCCCAGCGTGGGGGCAACGGAAAACGCCATGATCGCGGCCTGCGCCGCGAAAGGCGAGAGCGTCATAACCGGCGCGGCGAGAGAGCCGGAGATCGTGGAGCTGCAGGGTTTTTTGCGGGCTCTTGGCGCCGATATGGAGGGCGCGGGAACGCCCGTTATCACGGTCAGGGGCATGCGGCCCGTCCGGCGTGTGGGCTGGCGGGTCATGCCGGACCGGATCGTGGCGGCAACCGTGCTGTGCGCCTGTGCCTGCGCTGGCGGCGACGTAGAGCTGCGGGGCCTGGACCCGGCTCATGTGCAGAGCGTATCGGACCAGCTGGCGGCCATGGGTGCCCGGCTGGACGCCGGCGCGCGCTGGCTTCGCATCCGCTGTCAGGGCCGGCTCCGGGGCGGCCGGACCATCGTGACGGAGCCCTATCCGGGCTTTCCCACCGACGCCCAGCCGCTGATGATGGCGGCCAGCCTGAAGGCCGCGGGACAGACGGTATTCGAGGAAAACATATTCGAGCACCGTTACCGCCAGGCCGTGCAGCTGGCCCGCATGGGCGCGGATATCCGCCTGGAGGGCCGCCGGGCCGTCATTACCGGCGTGGAGCGGCTTTATGGGACCCGGGTGGAGGCGGAGGACCTGCGGGGCGGGGCCGCGCTGATCATAGCCGGTCTCGGCGCGGAGGGCCAGACAGACCTGCTGGACCGGGGCCATGTGGCCCGGGGCTACGAGAGATTCGACAGGGCGCTGAATGCCCTTGGCGCACATATTGAGATAACCGATTGAGAGGTACTGAAATTGGCCACGACAGATCGCTACGGCGCAGCGAGAAAAAAGAAGAAAAAAAGCACGTTTTTCGCACCCCTGTCCTTTTTGCTGGTGCTGGTCGCTTTCGTGTTCGGCGTGGGTGTGTTCTTCCGGGTGCAGACCATCGAGGTGGTGGGCATGGAGAACTATACCCCCGAGGAGATCATCGAGGCCTCCGGCATCGACGAGGGCGACAACCTGTTCTTCATCGACCGGGCCAGCGCGTCCAGCCGTATCTATTCCCGCCTGTCCCAGGTGGAGGATGCCAACGTGGAGCCTGTGCTGCCCAACCGGCTCATCATCCGGGTCCGGGAGAGCAGCGCGGTGGCCTACGTGGAGTGGGAGGGGACATACTGGGTGGTCACCGGTAACTGTAAGCTGCTCAAGACCGCCGGTCCCGACGAGCTGGCCGGACTGATCCATGTGCTGAACGTGACGCCCCAGGACCCGGAGGCCGGCAAGCCCATGAAGGTGGCGGAGGATGATAACCTGAAGCTGTCCTATCTGCAGGAGCTGCTGGGAGCCGTGGAGGAGCTGAACATGACCGGCGACGTGGACCAGCTGGACATGTCCAACCCCGCCAACCCCACCTTCCAGTACCAGGGGCGGTTCACCGTCCGCATGGGCTCCAACGACAATACGGACTATAAACTGCGCATGCTTCTCAGCGGCGTGCCCCAGCTCACCCCCCAGGAGACAGGCACCATAAATCTGTCCGACGGCGTTACAGTCCGCTTTACACCGGGCTGAGAAAGGAAAAATGAAAATTTTTCCTCCGTTTGACATAATATTTTTAAATAAACTATTGACCTGCGCGAAAATCCGTAATAAAATGTAACATATGTAATTTGGGCGGAGCGTGCCTGTCTATTGACGTGTGCCCATATCGAAATACACGGGAGGCAAGAAAGATGGCAGTCAATTCGGTTGAAACCGGTCCTGAGAATGTTGTTACCCTGAAGGTCGTCGGCATCGGCGGTGCCGGCGGAAATGTGGTGAACAGAATGGTAAGCTCCGGGACCTCCGGCGTGGAATTTATCGCTGTCAATACGGACAAGCAGGCGCTCTCCATGTCAACTGCGGACCAGAAGATCCAGATCGGCGAAAAGCTGACCCACGGCCAGGGCGCCGGCAGCAATCCTGAGGTAGGCGAGAAGGCCGCGGAGGAGAGCCGCAACGAGGTTGCCAAGGCCCTGGAGGGCACGGATATGGTGTTCATCACCGCCGGTATGGGCGGCGGCACCGGCACCGGCGCCGGACCCGTGGTGGCCGACATCGCCCGGGAGGCCGGCGTGCTGACCGTGGGCGTGGTCACCAAGCCTTTCGGCTTCGAGGGCAAAAAGCGCATGACCCAGGCCATGAAGGGCATCGACGAGCTGCTGGGAAAGGTGGACAGTCTGCTGGTCATTCCCAACGACCGGCTGAAATACGCCACCGACCAGAAAGTCACCTTTGCCAACGCCTTTGAGATCGCCGACGAGGTCCTGCACGAGGCCGTCACCAGCATCTCCAGCCTGATCAAGAATACGGGCTTCATCAACCTGGACTTCGCGGACGTGTGCACCATCATGCGGGGCGCGGGCTTCGCCCACATGGGCGTGGGCCACGCCGTTGGCAAGGGCAAGGCGGAGGACGCCGCCCAGATGGCCATTTCCAGCCCCCTGATGGAGACCTCCATCAACGGCGCCCACGGCGTGCTTATCAACATAACCGGCTCTGAGGATATGGGACTGGACGATGTGGAGACTGCCGCCAACCTGGTCCAGGCCGCGGCCCATCCTGACGCCAACATCATTTTCGGCGCGTCTTTCGATAACACCATGGACGACGAGATCCGCGTGATCGTCATCGCCACCGGCTTTGACGAGGGCTCCCAGACCGCCAAGGCGGTCTCCGCCTCTACCGTGCCGGAAAAGGCGCCTGTGGAGGCGGACGATGTGGAGAAGCTGTTCACCCGTGGGGACAAGCCCGCGGAGAACAAGCCCGCCGCTGCGTCCGCTCCCACGCCGGAAGAGGAGGACCCCTTCGACAGCATCTTCCGGATCTTCAACTCCAAGTAAACAACACAAAATCAAGACCGGCATGGCGAGAGCCATGCCGGTCTTTGCTTACCTGTCTATATCCCGCTCCAGCTTGCGTGCCAGCTCCTCCAGGCGCCGGACGGCGGCCCGGTCCCCGTCCAGGGCCAGGGCGCACTGATCCGGCAGGGGCGCCAGATGGGCCCGGCCCCGGTCGCTTTGCACGGTGAGTCCGTCGGTAAAGTCTGCCCCGAACTCCGCCAAAGCTTCGCTCATGGCCCGCATGAGCCGGGCCCGGTCCCGGCAGGGCACTACCCGCCGGGGAGACACGTCCGCTCCGGGCAGACGGTACAGCCCCGACAGAGCGTCCAGGTTGCACTGGTAGTACGCTTGGGGCGTGCCGATGTCGCACCAGTAGCCCTCCATCACCCGGCCCCGCATGGGCGCGCCCTCCCGCAGCAGCAGGGGGAACAGGTCCTTGGCAAAATCATAGGGCCGGTCCCGGGGGACCCGTGACAGAACGTCCGGACTCAGGGCGTAAATGCCCGTGCTGACCTGATCCGTGACCACCCGCTCCCAGGTGGGCTTTTCCAGAAAGCCGGTCACGTTCCCGTCCCGGTCCGTCAGTACCAGGCCGTAGGGGAGAGGCTCCGCCTGGGCCGCCAGGGCGATGGTGACGCCCGCCTGATGGTCCGCCAGCAGGGCCGCCAGGTCAAAGTCGCAGGCGCTGTCGCCGCTCATGACCAGGAATTTCTCGTCCTTTACAAAGTCCGCGCAGTTGGCCGCGGCCCCGGCGGTGCCCAGGGGCGCCGGCTCCTGGCGGTATTCGATACGCACGCCGAAGGCGGAGCCGTCCCGAAAGTGGTCCCGGATGATCTGGGGCTCGTAGTGCAGGGTAAAGCACAGGCTGTCGAAGCCGTTTTCGCGCAGCAGCGCTACCGTCCGTTCCAGCAGAGGCACGCCCAGCAGAGGCATCATGGGCTTGGGGAGCCCGCCGGATATGGCCCGCAGGCGCGTTCCCTCCCCGCCGGTGAGTACGACCGCTTTCATCATTTCACCTCGCCTTTAGTATGCGGCCGACGGGGAGGAAAAATGTAATTGTATTATTATGGCGTTTCTGCTATAATATTGAAGAATATTATTTTGGAGCAGTATGCCATGAATAAGATCGCCAAGAGATTGGGCGAGCCGGCGAGCCGGCTTTATATACTCTGTCTGGCCCTGTTCGCGGGGATCACGGCGGTGTTCTTTCGGGAATACTATCTGGCCGCCGGAGAGGCTGTCACGGCGGCGGTGCTCTTTATCGTGCACACGGGCCTGGCCCGGCGGCGCAAACGGGAGCTGATGGAGTATATCCAGTCCGTCACCTATGACTCCGAGGTGGCCAGGGACAACGCTATGCTGAACTTTCCCCTGCCCATGGCGGCTTTCTTCGCCGACTCGGGCAGGCTGGTGTGGGCTAACCAGGAGTTTTTCCAGATCTGCGGCCGGAAAGAGCCCAGCGTGGACGTGGCTATGACCGACCTGGTGCCGGATTTTCAGGGCAAGTGGGTCCTGGAGGGCAAGAGCCGCTGTCCGGGCTTGGTGGAGGTGAACGGACGCCGTTACCAGGTCCACGGCAACCTGGTCCGGGGCAAGGAGGGCGAGCAGGTCAGCGGCTCCATGGGCGTCACCTACTGGGTGGATGTGACCGACTATGAGGACATCCGCCTGGAATACGCCGCCTCCCGTCCCGTTATCATGCTCATCATGATCGACAACTATGACGAGCTGATGAAAAACGTGCCGGAGCGGACCAAAAACGACCTGCGCAACCAGCTGGAGGACTGTCTGGTCCAGTGGACCGAGGGGATGCGGGGCTTTTTGCGCCGGTATGACCGGGACCGGTATATCTATCTGTGTGAGCGGCGGTACTTCGACAAGCTGGCCGAGGGCAAATTCACGGTTCTGGACCAGGTGCGGACCATCGTCAACAGCTCCGGTATCCACGCCACGGTCAGCCTGGGGGCGGGCCTGGACGGGGCCAGCCTGGAGGAGAATTTCAACTTTGCCTCCATGAGCGTGGAGATGGCCCTGAGCCGGGGCGGGGACCAGGTGGTGGTCCGCAACCGGATGAGCTTCGAGTTCTATGGCGGCCGGGCCACGGAGGTGGAGACCCGCACCAAGGTCAAGAGCCGGGTGGTGGCCAACGCCCTGGGGGCTTTCATCAAGGACGCCTCCACCACGTATATCATGGGCCACCGGTTCGCGGATATGGACGCGCTGGGCGCGGCGGTGGGCGTGTGCTGCATCGCCAGAAGCTACGGCAAGCGGGCCCGCATCGTCATGGGCAGCGCGCCCAATGCCTGCGACGCCATGATGGAGGAGCTGAAACGGCATAAGGAATACGAGGACGTGTTCGTCTCCCCCAAGGAGGCCATGCTCCAGGCCAACTCCAAGAGCCTCTTGGTGGTGGTGGACACAAACCGCCCGGAGCAGGTGGAGGACGAGGCCCTGCTGCAGACCATCAATAGGCTCGTGATCATCGACCACCACCGCCGGGCGGCCACCTATATCGAAAACGCCGCCCTGACTTTCCACGAGCCCTATGCCTCCTCCGCGTCGGAGCTGACGGTAGAGCTTTTGCAGGAGCTGGTGGAGCCGGAGAGCATCTCTCGGGTGGAGGCGGAGGCCCTGTTGGCCGGCATCGTCACCGATACCAAAAACTTCACCCTGCGCACCGGCGAGCGGACCTTTGAGGCGGCGGCGTTCCTGCGGCGGATGGGCGCGGATACCGTGGCTGTCAAGCGGATGCTGCAGAGCGATATGCAGCACACCGTCAGCCGCTACGCCATTTTGGAGCGGTCCATCGTATACCGGGACAACATCTGTCTCGCGGTCATGGATCACGAGGTGGACCGGGTGGTGGCGGCCCAGGCCGCCGATGAGATGCTGAACATCTCCGATGTGGAGGCCTCCGTGGTGCTCTATCCCACGGCGGACGGCGGCGTGATCCTGTCCGCCCGGAGCATCGGCAGCCTGAACGTGCAGGTGCTGCTGGAAAAGCTGGGCGGCGGCGGCAATCAGTCCGCGGCCGGAGCGCAGATGCGAAATATATCGATCGAGGAGGCGGAGGCCCGTCTGAAAGCCGCCATCGACGAATATCTGGATATGTGACAAGGGGGAGAAACACATGAAAGTCATTTTACAGCAGGATATCAGGGGTCAGGGCAAAAAGGGCGAGCTGAAAGAGGTCTCCGACGGCTACGGCCGCAACTATCTGCTGCCCCGGGGCCTGGCCGTGGAGGCCACGGCGGACAATCTCAACGCCATGCGCCTGAAGGACAAGGCCCGCCAGGCCCAGATCGCCAGGGAGAAGGCCCAAGCCCAGGAGTACGCGGAAAAGCTGGGGGCGGTGGTGGTCCACGTGAAGGCCAAGGCCGGCGCCGGCGGGAAGCTGTTTGGCTCCGTCACCTCCAGCCAGATCGCCGAGGCCCTGGACGCCCAGCACGGCATCCATATCGAGAAGAACCAGATCGTCCAGTCCGAACCCATCAAGCAGTTCGGCACCTTCCAGGTCAAGTGCAAGCTGGGCTATGAGATAGCCGGCACGATCCATGTGATGGTGACAGAGGAGAAATAACGGATGGATGAGCTTTTGGGGCGCAAAGCGCCATATTCGCGGGACGCGGAGCAGTCGATCCTGGGCTCTATGCTCATCGATCCGGCCTGCATCCCCGATGTGGTGAACAGCGTCAAGGGAGCTGAATTCTATATCGACGACAACCGGGACATCTTCGAGACCATATTCGCCATGTTCAGCATGGGCGCGAAGGTGGACCCGGTCACGGTGCTGGATGAGATGCGCACCAGAGGCTGCCTGAAAGAGAACTCCCAGCAGTATCTGCTGGAGCTGATGGACGTGACGCCCACGGCGGCCCATGTGCTGAAATACTGCGAGATCGTCCGGGACCGGGCCTTGCTGCGGGCTCTGGGGGACTCGGCCACGGAGATCGAGGAGCAGGTCTACCAGCAAAACGGCCAGGGCCAGCAGGTACTGGAGCTGGCGGAGCGGAAGATCTATGCCCTGCGCAAGCAGAGCGTCACCGGCGGGCTGGTGCCCATGACCAACGTGCTGCAGGACGTGCTCAGTCAAATATCCCAGGCCGCCGCCGGGGGCAGTCAGCTGCCCGGCATCTCCACGGGCCTGGCGGACATCGACGAGTGCCTGCAGGGTCTGGGAAACGGCGACTTTGTGCTGATCGCCTCCCGGCCCGGCATGGGCAAGACCAGTATTGCCCTGAATATCGCCGTCAACGCCGCCAAGACCTCCGGCAAGACCGTGGCCATCTTCTCCCTGGAGATGAGCCGCCAGCAGCTTGTGCAGCGGATGCTCTCCTCCGAGAGCCACATCGACCTTTACCAGCTCAACCAGGGCCGGCTCAATTCCGACGAGTGGGGCAAGCTGGCCGAGGCCGCCGGCGTGCTCAGCAAGGTGGACATCCGTCTGGACGACAACCCCACCATGACCGTGGCGGAGATGGCCGCCCAGTGCCGGCGCATCGAAAATCTGGGCCTGGTGGTGGTGGATTATCTGCAGCTGATGCAGTCCGCCGGCAGCGGCAATACCTGGGCCAACGAGAGCCGTACCCAGGCCGTCAGCGACATCAGCCGCATGATGAAGGTCACCGCCAAGGAGCTGGGGGTGCCCCTGGTGTGCATGAGCCAGCTGAGCCGTGCCAACGAGGGCCGGCAGAACAAGCGGCCCATGCTCTCCGACCTGCGTGAGTCCGGCTCCATCGAGCAGGACGCGGACGCGGTCATCGGCCTTTACCGGGAGGGGTATTATGACCGAGAGTGCGAGGACCCCAACAGCGCGGAGGCCATTATTTTGAAAAACCGCCACGGCCGTGTAGGGACCGTGTATCTGCGGTGGCTGCCGGAGTACACAACCTATGTGAACGACGACCGCCGCCATGACGAAGATGGATATTGATCTGCTGCCCCGGGACGGGCTTATTTTGTGCGCCGTGTCCGGCGGGGCGGACTCCATGTATCTTCTCTGCCGGCTCCGGGAGCTGGGCGTTCCCGTGGCGGCGGCCCACTTCGACCACGGCCTGCGGGGGGACGAGTCCCGCCGGGACGCGGTTTTCGTGGCGGATTTTTGCGAGAAGAACGCCATTTCCTTTCTCATGGAAAGAGGGGATGTGGCCGCCTTTGCCGCCCGGGAGAAGCTGGGAATAGAGGCGGCGGCCCGGACGATGCGGTACGCCTTTTTGGAGCGGGCGGCGGATGAACTGGGGGCGGCGGCCATCGCCACGGCCCACACCGCCGACGACAACGCCGAGACGGTGCTGCTGCGTCTGGCCCGGGGGACCGGCCTGAAAGGTTTGGGCGGCATCCCGCCTGTCCGGGGTCGGGTGGTCCGGCCCATGCTGGACGTGACGGAAAAAGAGGTCCGGGCCTGGCTGGCGGAAAAGGGGATACCCTGGGTGGAGGACTCCACCAACGCTTCCGGCGCCTATGCCCGCAACCGGGTGCGGCAGGGGGCCGTGCCGGTGCTGGAGACGGTCAATCCCGCCTTTGCCCGGGCCGTGGGCCGGACGGCGGCCCTTGTCCGGGCCGACGAGGCCTTTTTGGAAAAGCTGGCCCGGGACTTTCTGGCGGAGCACGCGGATGAAAATGGGGTGGAGGCTGCCTCGCTGGCGGCCCAGCCCTGGCCGGTGGCATCCCGGGCGGTGCGGCTGCTGGCCGGACGGGATCTGGCGGCGGAGCACGTCCGGGCCATATTGAAAGCGGCGGCGGACGGAGGCGCGGCGGATGCGCCTGGTCTGCGGGCCGTCCGGACGGGGGACCGGCTGATTTTTTGCGGCGGCCCGGAGCCGGAGCCGGTATCCATCCCGCCCAGGAAGCTTTCCGTGCCGGGGCAGGTGGACGTACCGGAGGCCGGTGTGACGGTGCGTGCGGCGAAATTCGCGGGCGGCCCCGAAGATGTTCACAAATCGTACAACATTTTTTACTTTCAATGTGAGAATATATGTGGTAGTATATCTGTCACCGGCCGCTGGGCGGGGGATACGATGCGTCCCATTGGCCGGGGCTGCACCAAGACCATGAAGCAGCTTTTCGCCGAGGCGGGCGTTCCGGCCTGGGAGCGGGCCGCCGTACCGGTAGTCCGGGACGAGGCCGGCCTGCTGGCGGTGATGGGCCTGGGCCAGGACGAGCGGGCCGCGGCCCGGTTCGACAGCGGCGAGATCATAAAGATAGAATTTCAACGGCATGAGCCGTAATGCAGGAGGATATGGATATGCATCCGGATGTGGAGCGGTATATCGCCACCGAGGACGAACTGAAGGGCATCGTGGCCCGGCTGGGCCGGCAGATCAGCGCCGATTATAAAGGGAAGAAGCCGCTGTTCGTTGGCGTGCTGCGTGGCTGCTTTATCTTTATGGCCGACCTGGTCCGTGCCTGCGACATCGACTGCACCGTGGACTTCATGGTGGTTTCCAGCTACGGCCAGGGCACTACCTCCACCGGCGCGGTGAAAATCATCAAGGACCTGACTGAGAACATCGAGGGCCGGGACGTGATCATCGTGGAGGATATCCTGGACAGCGGCAACACCCTCAGCTATCTGAAAAACTACATGATGGCCCGCAAGCCCGCCTCCATCCGCATCGTGACGCTCCTGGACAAGCCGGAGCGGCGGGTGGCCCCCATCAAAGCCGATTACGCAGGCTTCACCATCCCCGACGCCTTTGTGGTGGGCTACGGCCTGGACTACTCGGAAAAGTACCGCAATCTCCCGTATATCGGCCTGTTGAAGCCGGAAATCTATTCATGAGGTAAGAAAATGGACAATATGCCTGGCAACAACAATAACAACAACCGCAGCCCCGGGCCTGGCGGACCCGGCGGCGGACCCGGCGGTCCCAACCGGACGCCAGGCGGGCCCAACCGCACCCCCGGCGGCCCTAACCGGCGCGCCCGGGAGATCGGGTTTTACGCGCTGGTGCTGGTACTGCTGCTGGCCACGGTGTTCTCCTTCACCAATACCAATAAAGCGGCGGAGCTGAGCTATTCCCAGATCATCGATCTGTTTGAGGATAAGCAGGTGGAGTCCTTCGTCATCTCCGGCAACGAGCTGTACCTGTATCTGCGGGAGCCCTATGAGGGGCACACCGAGATCAGCCGCAACCTGCGGGACGTGGACCAGTTCTACGCGGACCTGGGCGACCTGATCCGGCAGCAGAAGGACAGCGGCGTGCTCACCGAGTACGACGACAACGAGGGCTTTGTGGCCCCTTGGTGGCTGAGCTTTTTGCCCTATCTGATCGTGGTGGGCGTGTTCGGCGTGCTGTGGTATGTGATGATGAGCCGGGCCACCGGCGGCGGCGCGGGGGGCGTGGCCAAATTCTCCAAGGCCAGGACCCGTGTGGCCACGGAGGGCCAGACAAAAAAGACCTTTGCCGACGTGGCCGGGTGTGACGAGGAAAAGGAGGAGCTGCAGGAGATCGTTGAGTTCCTCAAAAACCCCGCCGCCTATACCGCCATGGGCGCCCGCATCCCCAAGGGCGTGCTTCTGGTGGGCCCTCCGGGCACCGGTAAGACCCTGATGGCCAAGGCCGTGGCCGGCGAGGCCGGGGTGCAGTTTTTGTCCATCTCCGGATCCGACTTTGTGGAGTTGTATGTGGGCGTGGGCGCCAGCCGCGTCCGGGACCTGTTCGACCAGGCCAAAAAGGTGGCTCCCGCCATCATCTTCATCGACGAGATCGACGCCGTGGGCCGGCAGCGCGGCTCCGGCCTGGGCGGCGGGCACGACGAGCGGGAGCAGACCCTGAACCAGCTGCTGGTGGAGATGGACGGCTTTACCAACAACGAGGGCGTGATCGTCATGGCGGCCACCAACCGGGCCGACATCCTGGACAACGCCCTGCTGCGGCCCGGACGGTTCGACCGGCAGGTGTATATCGGCCTGCCCGACGTGAAAGGCCGGGAGGAGATATTGCGGGTCCACGCCAAGGATAAGCCCCTGGGGGACGATGTGAATCTCAATTCCATTGCCCGGGGCACAGCCGGCTTCTCCGGGGCCGATCTGGAGAATCTTCTCAACGAGGCGGCTCTGCTGGCCGTGCGCCGGCACCGCCGGTTCATCGTCAATGACGATATCGACGAGGCTATCTTGAAAGTGGCCATGGGCCCGGAGAAGAAGAGCCGGGTCATCACCGACAAGGAGCGGCGGCTCACCGCCTACCACGAGTCCGGCCACGCCATCGCCGCCAAGTACCTGCCCCATGTGGACCCAGTGCACTATATCACCATCATCCCCCGGGGCCAGGCCGGCGGCTTCACCCTCATGCGGCCCAGCGAGGACAAATCCTTCCAGGCCAGGAGCGACATGTTTGAGCAGATCGTCATGGCTTTGGGCGGCCGGGTGGCGGAAAAGCTCTTCCTGGACGATATCTCCACCGGCGCGTCCGGGGATATCCAGCAGGCCAGCAAGATCGCCCGGGCCATGGTCATGCAGTACGGTATGTCGGACCGGCTGGGCCCCATCAGCTTTGACGACTCCGGCCACAGCTTGTTCATCGGCCGGGACTTCGGCACCACCAAGAGCTATTCCGAGGAGACCGCCGGTATCATCGACGAGGAGGTCAAGCGCATCTTCGACGAGGCCATGGCCAAATGCGAGCAGCTTCTCACCGAGCACCGGGAGCAGCTGATCGCCGTGGCGGAGTATCTGCTGGTCTACGAGTCCATGGACGGGACGGACTTCGACTATTTCTGCGACCACGGCGAGCTGCCGCCCAAGACGCCGGGAGCCGGGCCGGCCAAACAGCCGGAACAGCCTGACGCCGACAGCGCGCCCGCTCCGGAGGGCACCGAGCCTGCCGAGCCCCAGGGTCCCGACGAATACAAGGGCCCTGACGAGCGGCCGCCCTACTGGGTGGACGACATTCGGAAATAAGACTTTTGCAAGCCGGGCACGTCCCGGCTTGCTGATTGGAGCGACACATGAAATTAGGCATCGTGGGACTGCCCAACGTGGGCAAGAGCACCCTTTTCAACGCCCTGACCAACGCCGGGGCCGAGTCGGCCAACTATCCGTTTTGCACCATCGACCCCAACGTGGGGGTAGTGGCGGTGCCGGACGAGCGGCTGGACTTTCTGGCGGAGATGTATCACCCCAAGAAATACACCCCCGCCACCATTGAATTCGTGGACATCGCCGGTCTTGTGAAAGGCGCCAGCAAGGGGGAGGGCCTGGGCAACAAATTCCTGGGCAATATCCGGGGCACCGACGCCATCATCCACGTGGTGCGCTGCTTTGACGACGCCAATATCATCCGCCACGAGTGCTCTACGGACCCGGCGGGGGACATAGAGACGGTGGACCTGGAGCTGATCATGGCGGACCTGGAGATGGTCCAGCGGCGGCTGGAGAAGGCCCAGAAGTACGTAAAGAGCGGCGACAAGAAATACGCGAAAGAGGCGGACCTGATGGCCCGGCTGGCCGATTGGCTCAACGGCGGCAAGTCCGCCCGCAGCTTCCCCTGCGAGGGGGAGGAGGCGGAGATGGTGGCCCAGTCCGACCTTCTGAGCCTGAAGCCCATCATCTACGCCGCCAACATGGACGAGGACGGCTTTGCCCAGGCGGAGCAGAGCCCGTATTATAAACAGGTCAAGGCCATCGCCGACGCCGAGGGCAGCATGGTGCTGCCGGTCTGCGCCCGGTTCGAGCAGGACATCGCCGAGCTGGACGACCCGGCGGACCGGGAGATGTTCATGGAGGAACTGGGCATCCGGGAGTCCGGATTGCAGCGGCTGATAAAATGCTCCTACGATCTGCTGGGGCTCATATCCTTCCTCACCTGCGGGCCGGACGAGTGCCGGGCCTGGACCATCACCAAGGGCACGAAAGCGCCCCAGGCCGCCGGGAAGATCCACACCGACTTTGAGCGGGGCTTCATCCGGGCCAACATCATCGCCTTTGAGGATCTGAAAGCCTGCGGCAGCGAGGCGGCGGCCCGGGAGAAGGGCCTGCTGCGGGCCGAGGGCAAGGAGTACGTGATGCAGGACGGGGACGTGACCCACTTCCTCTTTAATGTCTGAGCGGGTCCGCTGGCTGGACGGCTGGCGGGGACTGGTCTGCTGGCTGATGGTGGGATACCACCTTTTCTTCGACCTGATCATGTTCGGCTGGGTGCCCGAGAGCGCCACCCAGTGGCCGCCGGTGTTTGCCATGCAGCGGTTCATCGCCCTGAGCTTCATCTTCCTGGCCGGGGCCAGCGCCCGGTTCACCCACAGCAATCTCCGCCGGGGATTTGTCACGCTTGTGGCGGGATGTCTGGTGCAGGCGGCGGCCGAACTGGTGGGCGCGCCCATCCGCTTCGGCATCCTGCAGTTTCTGGCCTGCGCCATGTTCTTTTGGCATTTCTTAGGCCGGTATGTGGAGCGGCTACCGGAGCGATTCGCGCCCTGGCTCTGGGCCGGGTTGTATCTGGTCACCCGGGTGATCAGCTATACGACGCTGGTGGGGCCCGGATGGGGCTGGCTCTATCCGCTGGGGCTGCGGGCCCGGGGCTTTCTCTCCTACGACTGGGTGCCCTTTATCCCCAACATCTTCATGTTCTTTCTGGGGGCCTGGTTTGGGGAGCGGATCCTGACCGCGCCGGCGGACAGCCGGCTGCGGACAGCCGGCGCGCCGGAGGCTCTGGCGTGGACGGGCCGGCGGACGCTGCTGATCTATCTTGTCCACCAGCCGGTGCTGTACGGCCTGTGCTGGATCGTTTGCAGGATTTCAGCTTGACAACGGTTTTCAACCGTGGTATATTGCAAGGCGATAAAGGCCATGACGGGAATTGCGCCGGTATACGCCCCGCAGAGAGAGAGGGTCGGAGGCTGAAAGCCCTCTCGGGAGACGGATTGGACGCTGACCATCCCCGAGCCGCGAAGCGGAAAGGCAGCGAGTATGCTTCGCCGTGTGACGGGCGTCAACCGTTTTCGAGTGAAAGTTTAGGGTGGGACCGTGTGTATTTTACGCACCCCTGACGATTTGTCAGGGGTGTTTTGTATTATGGAGGGAGACAATATGGAATACGATTTCAACGACGCCGAATACAGAAAGATGTACCGGCACACCACCAGCCATGTACTGGCCCAGGCGGTGAAGCGGCTGTTCCCGGAGGCCAAGCTGGCCATCGGCCCGGCCATCGAGGACGGATTTTACTATGACATCGACGTGGACAAGCCCTTCGTGCCCGAGGACTTGGAGGCCCTGGAGGCGGAGATGCGCAAGATCTGCAAGGAGAAGATCAAGCTGGAGCGGTTTGAACTGCCCCGGGAGGAGGCCATTGCCTTCATGCGGGAGCGGCAGGAGCCCTACAAGGTGGAGCTCATCCAGGACCTGCCCGAGGACGCGGTGATCAGCTTCTATAAGCAGGGCGACTTCACCGACCTGTGCGCCGGGCCCCATCTGGACTCCACCGGCCGGATCAAGGGCAACGGCATCAAGCTCACCAGCGCCACCGGCGCGTACTGGCGTGGCGACTCCAGCCGGAAGATGCTCCAGCGCATCTACGGCACCTGCTTCCCCTCCAAGGCGGAACTGGACGCCCACCTGGCCCGGATCGAGGAGGCCAAAAAGCGCGACCACCGGAAGCTGGGCCGGGAGCTGGGCCTGTTCGCCTTCCGGGACGAGGCCCCGGGCTTTCCGTTCTATCTGCCCAAGGGCATGGTTTTGCGCAATACCCTGATCGACTACTGGCGCGAGGTCCATAAGAAGTGGGATTACCTGGAGATCAGCACCCCCCAGATCATGAAGCGCACCCTGTGGGAGACCTCCGGCCACTGGGATCACTATAAGGACAATATGTACACCACCGTCATCGACGACGAGGACTTCGCCATCAAGCCCATGAACTGCCCCGGCAGCATCCTGGTCTACGACCTGGAGCCCCACTCCTACCGGGATCTGCCGCTTCGCTACGGCGAGCTGGGCCTGGTCCACCGGCATGAGCTGTCCGGCGCGCTCCACGGCATGTTCCGCGTCCGCTGCTTCACCCAGGACGACGCCCATATCCTGCTGGCCAAGGACCAGATCAAGGACGAGGTGATCCGCATCGCACAGCTGTTCGACGAGGTATATTCTCTGTTCGGCCTGCCCTATACCATCGAGCTTTCCACCATGCCGGAGGATCACATCGGCTCCGTGGAGGACTGGGATATCGCCACCGCCGCTCTGGCCGACGCCATCACCAGTATCGGCAAGAGCTATGAGATCAACCCCGGCGACGGCGCGTTCTACGGCCCCAAGCTGGACTTCCACATCGAGGACTCCCTGGGCCGGACCTGGCAGTGCGGTACCATCCAGCTGGACTATCAGCTCCCGGGCCGGTTCGATCTGGAATATGTGGGCACCGACGGCGAGAAGTACTGCCCCGTCATGATCCACCGGGTGGTGTTCGGCTCCATCGAGCGGTTCATCGGCGTGATCACCGAGCACTTCGCCGGCGCGTTCCCCACCTGGCTCAGCCCGGTGCAGGTGAAGATCCTGCCCATCACGGACCGGACCATGGGCTACGCCAAGGAGGTGGCCGAAAAGCTCTCCGCCGCCGGTGTCCGCGTGGAGGTGGACGAGCGCAACGAAAAGCTTGGCTACAAGATCCGGGAGGCCCAGATGGAAAAGGTGCCCTACAAGCTGATCGTGGGCGACAAGGAGGCCGCCGACGGCACCGTGGCCGTCCGCACCCGGGACGCCGACAAGGGCGCCATGGGCCTTGACGAATTTATGGCAAAGCTGCAGGAAGAGATCGCTTCCAGGTCCAATACTTCGCTTTTTTGACATCGCATAATCGGACAGGCCCCCTCGTAGACTAGTTTTAGTTTACGAGGGGGTTTCGATATGAGCAAAGCAGAAAAGAAGCTGTGGGCGGCGGTGGCGATCCTGTTCGTCGTCAACATTTTCATTATCGGCTTCATCCAATTCGCCGACGCCGTTACCTATCAAAAAGGCTCCACCGGCTCCACGGTGACCACTATTCAGGACAAGCTGTCCCGCTGGGGCTATTATTCCGGCAAGGTGGACGGGGTATACGGCTCCAAGACCGTAGAGGCCGTGAAGTATTTCCAGCGGAAAAACGGCCTGACCGTGGACGGCAAGTGCGGGCCCAAGACACTGGCGGCCCTGGGCATCAACGTCTCTACGACCAATCAGAGCACGTCCGGGGACACGGATCTGCTGGCCCGGCTCATCTCCGCCGAGGCGAGAGGGGAGCCCTACTCCGGGCAGGTGGCCGTGGGCGCGGTGGTGCTGAACCGGGTCAAGAGCCCGGCGTTCCCTAACACCATCTCCGGCGTGATCTATCAGTCCGGGGCTTTCTCCTGCCTGCAGGACGGACAGTTCTGGAAACCGGTGTCGAACAGCGCCTACCAGGCCGCCCGGGACGCTATCAACGGTTCCGATCCATCCGGGGGCGCCATCTACTATTTCAACCCGGCCACGGCTACCAGCAAGTGGATCTGGTCCCGACCGCTGCTCACCGTGATCGGCAAACATCGCTTCTGCGCCTGACCCTCCCAAAGGGAGGGTCCTTTCTTTAAAATTTTCTCAAAAAATTATCATTTTGTTCTTGACATTGTGAGGGATAAATGATATATTAGCAAAGCGCCTCGCGGGGAGGCCGAGGGGGCGCGTGTGTACCTTGTAAATTAAACAATGCAAACAAGCTTATGCAAATAAGCACCAGAAGAGGGTTCTTAAAAGAAGCCAGA
>CANRBG010000003.1 GCA_947628805.1 uncultured Oscillospiraceae bacterium
GTATGTTGTGCCATTTGGAATGTCCGGACATGGTGTTTATCCCCCTGTATCGTTACGTTACAGGTCATTGTAACACAGTTTTTGCCCAATATCAACTATCTTGCCTTGGGAATCAGGATAAGACCTGCCTGCCGGTCCCCGTTGGCGGCGGCGATGGCCTCCACGGTGGAGCGGTATTTTTTCGCAACGGCCCACATATCCGTCCCCGGCTCCAGCCGGGCCAGGGTCACCGAGGGCGCCGCCGGCATGGCCGCGAACGCCTCCGCGTCCTCCGCCACGCCCACCACGGCCATGACGCTCCGGACAGCGGCCGCCGTGGCCTCCATCTGCAGCACCGCCCGTACGTCCAGCGACCCGCCGGCGGCGGAGCAGTATACGTCCGCCGTGGTCACGCTCACCGCCTGCAGAGCCGTTCCAGCGGGAAGATCCGCGGTGAATTCCGCCGTCAAACGGCATCTCGCCGCGGTATAGCCGCCCCCGTCCTGGCGCACGATGGCCCGCACGTTCACGATGGTCCTGACCGTATCGCCCTCCACCGTCACCGTGCCTACGGAGGCGGAGACCGTCAGGACCTCCCCCGCCGCGCCCATCAGCTCCGCGCTTCCGGTGACGGTCTGGCGCATGGAGATGGGCTGCACGCCGCCGGTGACAGAGAGCGCCTCAGTCTGGCCAGTCAGCAGGGTGCGGTTGCTGTAGATGTCCGCGATGTAGGCGATCTCCTTTGGCTCCCGGCACACCGTCTGGGCCACCAGATGCAGCTCCGCTTTCACCTGTCCATCTCCGTCGCGCTCCGGCAGATCAAAGTACACGCCGGTGAACATCACGGTCACCGAGCCCAGCGCGTCCTCCGCCTGACAGCCCACCTCCATGATCTGGGAAAACTCCGTCTCATACCGGCCGGCGGTCACCTGTCCCTCCGGCCCGCCGAGGACCAGCGCCGCGCGGACCCGCCCGCGAAAGACCACCTTGCCGCTGACGTATTTCACGTCCTCCACAGCGGCTTCCACACGCTGGCTCAGTATCCGCTCCACGCTCTCCATCCCCGTGGGCAGCGGGTAATCGTCGGTGATCACGAAGGTCTTTTCCCGCACGTCCGCCACCACGGAGGCGGACGCTGTCTTTGTCAGGATGTGGACGGCGTCGGCGGCATCCTCCAGTCCGGAGGCCACCTCCAGGCTCCGCTTCTGGTATGCCGTGGCCTCGCAGTCCACATCCGCCCGGACGGATAGCTTACGGGAATTGACCATCTTCGCGTCGATGGACCGCAGACGCATGCGCGCCACCGTCTGGCAGTCCATATCCACGCCGGGCGCGTCCGCCCGCAGCTCCACCGGCATGGCGACGGTCAGGCACTGCAGCGCGCCGCCGCTGTCCGGCATATACATCACCGACACGCTCAGCGAGGCGGTCAGCGAGATCGCTCCCGTCTCCGTCTCCTTGCTGCGCAGGGTGATGACGCCGTCCGCGTCTATGACGCTGGCCACGTCCGGCATGGCGTCCGGTACGATGCTCTCCGATGTGAAGTCCCGGCTGAATGACCCCGACCAGACCGGGGCCAGGTGCTCGTATATGTCCTTTTTCAGGGCCGTTTCCATGATCGATCGCTCCTTGCACTGATTTCTCAGACAAGGATATGCCGCCGCCGGATGGGATATGTCAGCACCGCAAAAGCCAGATGCCTCCGCAGACCAGAAGAATGGCGCATATCACCCACCAGAACCAGGTGGGCAGGATCAGCCCCATCATGATAAGAACGCCCGCGGCGATGGCGGCATAGCCGCACCAGCCGCCTTTGTGTCCTCTTCTTCGCATAAAAGACCGCCTCCCGTCCATTGTATGGGCGAAAGGCGGTATCGGTTCGCTTCTGTGATCAGATCTTCAGCTCCCAGCGGTCCAGCTTCGACGCTTCTTCATACAGGCGCAGGTAAGACCCGTACCGGCTGGAATGGACATGTCCCGCCTCCACGGCCTGCCGCAAAGCGCAGCCTGGCTCCGACCGGTGGGTGCAGTCGTCAAAGCGGCAGCCAGACAGGTAAGGCCGAAACTCGGGGAACAGTCCCGGCAGCTCCTCCGGCAAAACAGGCGTCTCCATCTCGTCCCCAAAGGAAGCGAAGCCCGGCGTATCGCACAAAAGCGTGCTGCCGCCGATGTCGAAAAGCTCCACATGCCGGGTGGTATGCCGGCCCCGGCCCAGCTTTTGGCTCACCTCGCCGGTGGGGATGGCAAGATCTGGGGCCAGGGCGTTGATAAGGGAGCTTTTGCCCACGCCGGAGTTGCCCGTAAAACAGCAGACCTTACCCGCCAAAGCGGCCCGCAGGTCCTCCAGGCCCTCCCCTGTCTGCGCGCTGACCGCAAAGACGGGATAGCCTGTCCCGGCATAGATGGCCCGCAGCTCTTCCGCCGGGTCCAGATCGCATTTGTTGATCACCAGCATGACGCCGCAGTCGTTTTTCTCGCACCGGACCGTGACCCGGTCCGCCAGATAGGGGTCCGTCACCGGCAGCGCGGCGGACAGGAGCATCACCAGATAGTCGATGTTGGCCGCCGCGGGCCGGACAAAGGCGTTTTTCCGGGGCAGGATTTTTGTGACTGAGCCCGTCCCGTCGCCGCTGTCCAAAACCGTGACCCGGTCTCCCACCAGGGGCGATACGCCGTCCAGCCTGAACCGGCCCCGGGCCCGGCATTGGATGACGCCGGCAGGCGTGCGGACATAGTAAAACCCGCTCAGGGCTCGTATGATGACGCCCTCAGTATTCAAAATTCATCCCTCCGCCGGGGGAATGTCATTGGCCTCCGGAGGCACTTCGTCCGCCACGGGGACCTCTGCCGGGGCCTCCTCCGATGTGGTCCCGTCGTTCTCCGCCGGTATGATCACCTGGGGCACCTCGGGCGCGGGCGTAGCCGCCTCGGCCTGACCGCTGCCGATGGTGAGAGAGATAAGCGTACCGCTGACCAGCGTGGTACCGGCGCCATAGTTCTGCCAGAGGATCTTCCCCGCCTGCTCCGGCGCGGAAGCCACATAGGTGATCTCGTCCTCGGTGCATATGAGACCCTCCCGCTGCAGGGCCAGAAGGCCGGACGCCTTTGTCATGCCGACCACGTCAGGCATGGTCACATACATGGGCTGAGGCCCCGCGCTGACATACAGCGTCACGGTGCTGCCGCTGACCACGGCCTCGCCGGGGGCCGGGTCTGTGCTGATCACATAGTTGGCGGTGACGGAGTCGGACTGGGTCATGGAGACCACCACATTCAGGCCCATGGCCTGCAGTTTTACCTGTGCGTCGGTATAGGGCACATTGACGATATCGGAGGGCAGACGGTCCAGCTGCACGCCGGAGCTCACCGTCAGCGTCACGTCGATGCCGCTGGAGACCACCATGCGGCTGGCGCCCACCTCGGGGTCCTGGGCCATGACCTCGCCGATCTTGCGGTTGGGATCGGCGTCATAAACGATCTGGAAGTTATATAGCTCATCCATGGCCTCGTTGGCCAGCAGCTCGTCGATATCCAGGCCGATAAAGGAGGGCACGTTCACCCGTTCGGTCTCCTCAAAGATATCCCGCAGCCAGTACTGCCAAACAAAGGCAAACAGGCCGATGGCGAAACACGCCACCAGGGTGAAGCCCAAAAGCATGCTGATCCGGTTGGCCCGCATACGGCGGCGGGCATAACCCTCCTTGGACAGCTCCCCCGCCCGGCTGATCCTGGGCACGTTCTTGCGCACGACGTGCACCTCGTCTTTCACGACGCGCACAGGTATTTTCTCCGGTACCGCCGTGGACGCCCGGACCTCCGAGGGGACCTGGCCCCCCGCAGACTCCGGCCCTGCCGTCAGGCTTTGCTGGAAGTCCTCCAGATCCGCCAGCATCTCGTCCGCCGTGGCGTAACGCTCCCCCAGGTCCGGGTCCATGGCCCGCAGGGTGATCCCCTCCAGCTCCGGGGGGATGTCCGGGTCCAGCTGGCCGGGCGCGTCGGGAACGACGGAATAGTGCTGCATGGCGACCTGCTCCACCGTCTCCCCGTCAAAGGGAAGCTTGCCGGTGAGCATCTCATACATGACAATGCCAAGGGAAAAGATATCGGAACGGGCGTCCACGCTCTCGCCCCGGGCCTGCTCCGGAGAGATATAGTGGATGCTCCCCACTGCCTCGTCGGCGGACTCCTCCCCGGAGAAAGGATCGTCCATCTGGGCGATGCCAAAGTCGGCGATCTTGACCTCGCCGTCCCGGGGCAGCATGATATTCTGGGGTTTGATGTCCATATGGACGATGTTACGGCTGTGGGCATGGCTCAGGGCCCGGGCGATCTGGATGGAGAGATCCAGCGTCTCCTGCCAGGAGAGCTTGCCCTTCTTTTTCATATACTGCTTCAGGTTGATGCCGTCCACATACTCCATGACGATGTATTCCGTATCGCCGGAGACCACCACGTCGTACACGGCGCGGATATTGGGGTGGCTCAGCTTGCCCACCGCCTGGTACTCCTTGCGAAACTGCTTGCGGCTCTCCGCGTCCATGGCCACGTCATCCCGCAGGACCTTTACCGCTACGTCGCGGCCCAGCTGCTGGTCGTATGCTTTGTACACCACGGCCATGCCGCCGATGCCCAATACGGATTCGATCTCATAGCGGTCGTCCAGTACTTTTCCAAGACGCCAATCCACTTTGTTTTCCACGCTCAGGCGCCGCCTTTCTTAGGATATATCACAACAACGGTCACGTTGTCTCTCGCATCTTGCTCCACGGCCTCCCGCAGAAGCGTCCGGCAGGCCGCCTCAGGGCTGTCCTCCGCCAATACCACCCGATGCATCTCCGCGTCGTCCAGGGTCTTGACCAGCCCGTCCGAACAGAGCACGAAACGGTCTCCCTCCCGGATCGGAACGGTGAACACGTCGCTTTTCACAAATCGCTCGCTGCCGATGGCCCGGGTGATATATTTCAGCTGGGGATGCCGGCGGCCCTGGGTCTGGGTGATCTCGCCCCGGTCGATCATCTCCTGGACCACGGAGTGGTCCTTGGTGATCTGCAATATGCCGTCCTTGGCGATCCGGTAGGCCCGGCTGTCGCCCACGTTCACCAGGTAGGCCGTATCGTCCCGACAATAGCAGGCCACCAGCGTGGTGCCCATGCCCCCGTACTCGTCCGACTGCTGGGCCAGGCGGTAGACCTTCCGGTTAGAGGCGTCCGCCGCCTGGCAAAGAATGTCCGCCGAGTCCTCCCCGTCCGACGCCTCCAGAGCCGCCCGTGCAAAGGCGAAAAACCGCCCCGCCGCCAGGTCGCTTGCAAGCAGACCGTGGGCCTCGCCGCCCATCCCGTCGCACACCACGGCAAGGACCCCGTCCCGGACGGCGCCCAATTCAAAGGAATCCTGATTCTCGGCCCGGTGGGGGCCTTTGTCGCTCAGTCCAAAGAATTCCATGACTTCCTCATCTGCCCGCGGCGCAGCTGACCGCAGGCCGCGTCGATATCGCTGCCCAGCCGGCGCCGGACCGTGACGGTCACGCCGGCGTCGGAAAGGATCTTTGCAAAATCCCGGACCGTCTCCTCCCGGGAGGGGTCCAGACCGCGCTCCTCCACCCGGTTCAGCCGGATCAGGTTCACGTGGCTGCCTGTGCCCCGAAGCCGCCGGGCAAGCTCCCGGGCGTGGGCGGGGGTGTCGTTCACATCCCGCACCAGGGCATACTCAAAGGAGACACGCCGGCCCGTGGTGTTGAAATACCGCCGGCAGGCAGCGTATACCTGGTCCACCCCAAAGGCGGCGTTCACCGGCATCAGCCTCGACCGGGTCTCGTCGTCCGGGGCATGCAGGGACACGGACAGGGTCAATTGTAAATGAAGCGCGGCCAATTTGTCAATTCCCTCCACCAAGCCGCAGGTGGAAAGGGATATGTGCCGCATGCCGATATTGGCCCCGTCAGGGTCGTTCACCAGCGTGAGAAACCGCAGCACGTTGTCGAAGTTGTCCAAGGGCTCGCCGATGCCCATCAGCACGATGTTGGATATCTCCGCCCCGGCGGCGAGGCCGGTGCGCAGGACCTCGTCCAGCATCTCCGCCGCCGTCAGGTCCCGGACCTTGCCGCCGATGGTGCTGGCGCAGAAAGCGCAGCCCATCCGGCAGCCTACCTGGGAGGAAATACACACGGAATTGCCATGCTTATAGCGCATGAGCACCGTCTCCACGCTCTCCCCGTCCGGCAGGGCCCACAGATACTTCTCCGTGCCGTCGGCCTTCGATACCTGCCGGCGCAGAAGGGTCAGCGTCGGGATCGTATACCGCTCGTCCAGCCGCCGACGCAGCCCGGCGGGCAGATCGCTCATGTCCTCAAAGGAGCCCACGCCCCGGCCCAGCCAGCGGAATATCTGTCCCGCCCGGTAGCCGGGCAGACCCATGGCCTTGCATTCCGCAGCCAGCTCCGCTGGCAGCAGGGACTTTATATCTATTTTGCTCGATCCATCCGGCATATATAAAACCCGTCCGTTCCGTCCCTGTCCGGCCAGAAGGTCCGCTCCATGATCCTGGTAAAATCCGGCCGCCGGCGCAAAAAGGCCTCTATCACGGCCTGGTTTTCCGTTTGCCGCCAGGTACAGGTGGAGTAGACCAGCCGGCCCCCAGGCCTCACCGCCCGGGCGATGGCCTCCAGCAGCTCCTGCTGCAGCTCCGGCAGACGCTCCAGCTCCTCCCGGCTCCGATAGCGGATATCCGGCTTTTTGCGGATCACGCCCAAACCGCTGCAGGGCACGTCCGCGAACACCGCGTCAAAGTCCCCGGCCTCCGTCTCCCGGGCGTCGCCCGGCTCGCACCGGATGCAGCCGAGATTCAGGCGCTCCGCCCCCTCCGCCACCAGCGCCAGCTTTTTGGCCAGGATGTCCCGGGCCGTCACCGAGCCCGTATCCCCCATGGCGATGGCTGCGGCAAAGCTCTTGCCCCCCGGGGCGGCGCAGGCGTCCAGCGCGTTCATACCGGGCTTGAGTTCCGCCGCCTCCACGGCGGCGTGGGCCGCCGGGTCCTGCACATAGAAAAGCCCTTTTTGAAAGGCCTCGGTCTTCGTAAAATCCCCGTCCCGGTCCAGGACGAGGCCCGCCTCTGTCCGCCGCACGGGCAGGAGCTTTGCAAGTTCTGTTTCGCTTGTCCGGCAGGTATTGACCTGCACGTACACCGGCGGCTGGCTGTTGTCCGCGGCCAGGACCGCCTCCGCTGCCTCATAGCCCCGCAGGGCGATCAATTCCTCCGTCAGCCACAGGGGGTGGCTGTACCGGGTGGAGAGATAGGCCGCCGTGCCCTGTCCCGGGATGGGGGGCTCCTTGCCCCGCTCGTGCGCCACCCGCCGCAGCACGGCGTTCACCAATCCCGTGGCTCTGGCGTATCCCAGCTCCCGGCAGAGGGAAACGGATTCGTTCACCGCCGCGCTGGGGGGTATCTTGTCCAGGAACAGCAGCTGGTATGTCCCCAGCCGGAGAATGTCCCGGACCTTGGGCTCCAGCTTGCCTTTGGCAAAGCGGTCGATGGTGAAGTCGCACAGAGCCAGGTTTTGCAGCATGCCGTAAAAGAGCCTGGCCGCCAGGGCCGTGTCCCGGCTGTCCAGACGGTTTTTCGCGGACAGACTGTCCATCACCTGCCGGCTCCAGGCGGAGTCCCGCCGAAAACGCTCCAGCGCCTCCAAGGCCGTTTTCCGGGGCATGTCAGACCTCCATCGGATGGCCCAGCAGGTACGCCCCCGCCGCCATCCGCTTGCCGCCCGCCGCCTGCAGCTCGGTGATGCGCACGCTCCGGCCGCCGCCGCAGGCCACCTCGATGCCGTCCTTCCCCGCGCCCAACACCGTGCCGGGGGCCTTGCCGGTGGTATGGCCCGTGGCCTCCGCAGCAAAGACCTTGAAAGAAGTCCCACCAAGCTCCGCCGCGGCGCAGGGCCAGGGCTGCATGCCATAGATGTGCTTGCATACCATCCGGGCCGGCCTGGTCCAGTCGATGGGTGATTCCTCTTTGGAGAGGGGCGGCGCGTAGGTGGCCTGGGCAGGGTCCTGGGGCTCCCGGGGGGCCGTTCCGGCCTCGATATCCCGCAGGGTCTTTACCAGAAGCGCCGCGCCCATAGGGGCCAGACGGTCGAAGAGAGCGCCGCTGGTCTCCTTTTCCCCGATGGGCGTCTCCGCCCGATAGATCATGTCTCCCTCGTCCATGCCGGAGGACAGGTACATGGTGGTCACGCCGGTGACGTCGTCCCCGGCCAGGACCGCCCGCTGGATGGGGGCGCTGCCCCGGTATTTGGGCAGGAGCGAGCCGTGGACGTTGACGCAGCCGTATCTGGGCAGCGCCAGGATATCGTCCGGTATCAGCTTGCCGTAGGCCACCACCGCGATCAAGTCCGGGGCCAGGTCCCGCAAGATGGAAAGGGCCGTCCCGTCCCGGAGCTTGTCCGGCTGATAGACCGGCAGGCCGGCGGCCTGGGCCGTCTGCTTCACGGCGCAGGGGACCAGCTTATGGCCCCGATCCCGGGGCCGGTCCGGCTGGCAGAACACCCCGGCGATATCAAAGCCCTCGTCTATGAGCTTTTGCAGCGAGCAGGCCGCGAAATCCGGCGTGCCCATGAAAACGATCCTCATTCTTCCTGTCCCTGCTCCTGATCCTTGCCGTAATAGGCGTCCAGCTCCTCCTGGCTCATGATGTGGTCGCACAGCTCCGTGAACATGTGCCCGTCCAGGTGGTCCAGCTCATGGCAGAAAGCACGGGCCGTCAGGTCCACGCCCTCGATCTCGAACCACTGGCCGTTCCGGTCCTGGGCCTTGACCTTCACGTGGGAGGGCCGCTTCACCATGCCGAAGGCCCCCGGCACGGACAGGCACCCCTCCGGGCCCTCCTGCTCTCCGTCGGCCTCCACGATCTGAGGGTTCACCAGCTCGATCACATATTCCTCGCCCTCGGGCGTATTGGTTTCCAGCACCACCACCGCCCGGCGGAGGATGCCCACCTGGGGTGCGGCAAGGCCCACGCCGTTGGCGTTCAGCATGGTCTCGGCCATGTCGTCCAGCAGCTCGTGCAGACGGTCATTGAAGTCCGTCACAGGCCGGCAGTGTTTGGAAAGGATCTCGTCCCCCTCCTTGCGGATGTTGCGAAGAGCCATATCTTTCTCCTTATCAGTTCAGCGGGTCGAAGTCCGCGTACACGGCCACGCCCTTGTATCGTTTCTGGTCGTTGCTCCAAAGGAGCATCCTATCCACCGCCGAGCGGACCGCCCTGGACTCCGGACAGCTCACCGTCACCCGGTACCGCCAGGCGTTGTTCATCTTGGCCACCGGCAGGGGCGCGGGACCAAGTACCTTCGCCTCCGGTATATCCCGGACCATCCGCTCCATCCCGTCCCGGATATCCCGGCAGCAGCGCAGCACCGCCGTCTCGTCCGGCCCGGAGGCCGTCAGCACGAAAAGATCGGAAAAGGGCGGCGTGCCCAGCACCCTTCGCAGGGCGATTTCCCCCTCATAAAAGCTATCGTAATCCTGCATGGCGGCCTGGCGGATGATCTGGTTGTCCGGGGTGAAGGTCTGGATCACGGCCCGGCCGGGCTTTTCAAACCGGCCGCTGCGGCCGATGACCTGGGTGATCAGGGAAAATGTCCGCTCTCCCGCCCGGTACTCGCCGCCGTACAGGCTCTGGTCCGCGTTCAGCACGCCAACAAGGGTCACATTTTCAAAATTGAGTCCTTTCGTGACCATCTGGGTCCCCACCAGAATGGGGATCTTCTGGACCCGAAACTGCTCAAAAAGGGCCCGGTGGCTCCCCACTGGTGCCACGGCGTCCGTATCCATGCGCAGGATCGGCGTGTGGGGAAAGAGCTCTTGAAGCTCCTCCACCACCTTCTGGGTCCCCGCGCCCACGAAGCGCAGCTTGCCCCCGCAGACGGGACAGGCCGGGTCCACCCGCTGGACATGGCCGCAGTAGTGGCACATGAGCCGGTTGCCCACGCTGTGGTAGGTCAGAGAAGCGGTGCAGTTGGGGCATTTATAGGTGTGCCCGCACTCCCCGCAGGTGACCAGCTTGCTGGCGCCCCGGCGGTTGATGAACAGAATGGACTGCTCCCCCCGGTCGATGTTGTCCGCCAGCTCCTGCCGCAGCAGCGTGGAGATGCTGGTGCCGTTGCCGGCTTTCAGCTCCCGCTTCATGTCCGCGACGCGCACCTGGGGCAGGTGCATGGCGTTGTACCGCGACCGCAGGGAGAAAAAGCCATAGCGCCCCGTCTCGGCATGGTACCGAGAGCACACGTCCGGCGTGGCGCTGCCGAGAAGCAGCAGGGCGTTATGCCGGGCGCAGAGAAATTTCGCCACGTCCCGGGCGTGATACCTTGGGGCGGATTCGGACTTATAGGTATCCTCCTGTTCCTCGTCGATGATGACGGCCCCCAGATCGGACACCGGCGCGAAGATGGCGCTGCGGGTGCCGATCACCACCCGAGCGTCCCCGGCGCGGATGCGCTTCCACTCGTCATACCGCTCGCCCATGGACAGGGACGAGTGCAGCACGGCGATATTGTCCCCGAAATGAGCGGAGAATGTCTGGAGCATCTGGGGCGTAAGGGCGATCTCCGGCACCAGAAGGATAGCGGACCTGCCCCGCGCAAGCGTCTCGTGGATCAGGTGGATATAGATGGAGGTCTTGCCGCTGCCCGTGACGCCGAAAAGCAGCGCGGCATGGGGCGACTTTCCGTCCGCCAGCGCCAGGATGCCTTCAAAGGCCCGCTTCTGGTCTGTATTCAGCTCCGGCAGAGGCTGCGCTCTGCCACCGCCGTAGTCCGGCCGGCGGTAGGCGGTCTCCCGTGACAGGGTCACCAGACCCTTCTCCGCCAGGCGCTTCACCGTTTCCCGGCCCGCGCCGGTAAAATAGCAAATATCCGCCACGCTGGCCTGGCCCATCTCTGCCAGCACCCGCAGCACGGCGGACTGGCGCACGGCCCGGTTCATCTTCTCCGCCTTGGCCATGGCCTCGGCGGCGGGGATCGCCAGCGCCGCCCGCAAAATGGTCTTGTCACCGGTCCGGCGGGACGCGCCGGCCTCGGTGCAAAGAACGCCCTTTTTCACCAGCGCCGCCAGGGCCGGTCCCGGGTTTTTCGAGCCGAATACCGCCTCGATGTCCGCCAACTCACACCGGCCGCCGTGGCCCTCCACCGCGTCCAGGACCAGGCTCTCCCCCTTCCCGGACGCCGCGGCATAGGCGGCGTCATGGTCCATCCCGTCCGCCAGACGGTAGACGGGCCACACACTGTACCACAGCCCCGCCGGGAGCATGGCCCGGACCGCGTCCATGACCGTGCAGAAAAACCGTTCCCGCATCCACAGGGCCAGCTTCAGCTGCTCCTGGCTCAGAAGCGGCTCTTCGTCCAGCACGTCCAAAATGGGCTTGATACGCTTGTCCGTCTGGCCGCCCATGGCCAGCACCACGCCCTCCCGGGGCCGGCTGCCCCCAAAGGGGACCGCCACCCGCACGCCGGGGCGGACCCGGCCCGCCAGCTTCTCCGGCACGGCGTAGGTATATGGCCGGTCCACCCAGTAGGTCACGTCGGACACGGCCACGCGGGCTGTCATGTCCCGAGTCAAATCAGGCGTCTTTGTCCTCGCCGCTGTCGACGGTGAGCTTGCCGGTATATACCTCGTCGATGGCGGCGGAGACCGGCTTTTTGGTCAGGGGCTCGCCGGAATTTTCCGCCTCGGCGGAAATGCTTCTGGCCCGCTTGGCCACCAGATTGATCAGCGCGTAACGGCTGCCGACCTTGTCCACAAGATCGGCCACAGGGGGATAGAGCATCATATCGATATTACTCCTTCTTGGATAGATTTCAGTCTTTCTCCGCTCCGGCAGAGTCCGGCGGTGATGATGGCGTCCAGCTCCGCGGCGGCTGTATCGGCGTCGTCGTTAACGACGATGTAGGCGTAATTTTTGGCCTGTTCATACTCCCGCCGGGCGGTGTCCAGGCGGCTTTTGATTTTATCCTCCGGGTCGGTGCCCCGGCCCCGGAGTCGGCGCTCCAGCTCCGCCAGACTGGGCGGGCAGAGAAACACACTCACCGCGTCAGGCCGTTTTTTCAGCACCTGGGCCGCCCCCTGCACCTCGATGTCCAGCAAAACGTTATAACCGGCGTTCAGGTTTTCATCCACCGGCCCGGCGGGGGTGCCGTAGCGGTTGCCCACATACTCGGCGTGCTCCAAAAACGCGCCCTGGTCCGCCATGCGGGCAAACTGGTCCCGGCCAATGAAGTAATAGTCCTTCCCGTCCGTCTCTCCGGGGCGGGGGGCCCTGGTAGTGGCGGAGACGGAAAAGCGGATATCGTCCCGCCGCTTCAAAAGTTCGCTTATCACGGTGCTCTTGCCGGAACCGGATGGGCCCGACAGCACGATCAGGATACCTCTTTCACGCTTCATGTCCGCCGTCCTCCTTGTCTTGTACCCGGGCCGCCACTTCCTCCACGCCCAGGGGGCAGAGGATCACGTGGCCGCTGTCCATCACCAGAACGGTCTCGGTCTTTCGGCCATAGGTGGCGTCCACCAGCCGGCCCGCCTCCCGGGCCTGGGTCACGATCCGCTTGATGGGATTGGACTCCGGCTCCACCGCCGCCACGATCCGCCCCGGGGCCACGAAGCTGCCAAAACCGATGCTCACAAGCTTCATACGGCGCGCCTCACTCTATGTTCTGGATCTGCTCGCGGATCTTTTCCAGCTCCGCTTTCATATCGATGACCGTCCTGGCGATCTGGCTGTCGGCGCATTTAGAGCCGGTGGTGTTGGCCTCCCGGTTCATCTCCTGCACCAGAAAGTCCAGCTTCCGGCCCACCGGCGAGCCGCCGGCCAGCAGGGTCCGAAACTGGGTGATGTGGCTTTTCAGCCGTACCGTCTCCTCATCCACCGCCACCTTGTCGGCGTAGATGGCCGCCTCCTGCAGGATGCGCCCTTCCTCCACGGCCCTGTCCGCCAGGACCTCCTGCATCCGGGTGTAGAGCTTCTCCCGGTACTCCTTCACCGTCTCCGGCGACCGGGCCTCCACGGTACGGACCATATCCTCCAGCCCGTCCAGCTTGGCCAGGATATCCTCCTCCAGCTTACCACCCTCCCGGGCGCGCATAAGGTCGAATCCCTCCAGGGCCTGGGCCAGGACCGCGTTGATGGCGCCCGCCACCAGGTCCCGGTCCGTGTCGGACTTTTCCGTGCTCAGCACCTCCGGGAACCGAACCAAACTCAGGGCTGAGATGTCTCCGTCCAGATCGTACTTCTCCGCCGTGTCCCGCACAGCCTTCAAATAGGCCGCCGCCAGGTTGTCGTTTACACGGATCACGGCCTCCTCCGCCTGGGAGGTATCCACCGTGATGAATACGTCCACCTTGCCCCGGCTGATCTTCGACCCCACCGCCGCACGCACGGCTTCCTCGGCGAACAGGCAGCTCTTCGGCAGGCGGACGGATACGTCCAGAAAGCGGTTATTGACGCTTTTCAGTTCCGCCGTCACGGCGATGGCGTTCACCTCGCCCTTGGCCCCGCCGTAGCCGGTCATGCTTTTGATCATTGAAAGTACCTCGAAAGCTTTACTAAGTAATACCGTATGAGGGACGAATAGGCCCGGTCATACAGGAAAAACACCGCCGCCCCCAGCGGGTAGAGAACGAACCAGGAGAGCTCCTTACCCGTGAAGGTAAAAAGCGCCCTGGCCAGCGCCCAGTAGATAGCGAAAGCGAAGGTGTACAGCGCGAGCTTGCAGGCCCAGCACCCGGCCACGCTGTGGATGCGCTCGAAAAGGCTCTTGGCGATGGGATAAAACCCAAAAAAGGCGGTATACATGATGGCCGCCGCTCCCGGATACAGCAGCGCGCCCAGAAGCGCCGTCACCGCAAACAGACCCACGGACCACTTCACGCCGTAGCACATCAGCGTTATGCACACCGGCAGACTGGATACTGCCACCAGAGCCAGCCGCCCCGCCGGCAGCACCGACGCCAGAAGCAGCAGCGCCACGCCGATGGCGGCGAGGATGGCCAGCCTTGCCAGCCGCTTCACAGAATCGTTCATCTCACCGGCAGCCTATACAGGGGATCAGGTTGCCCCCAACCATCTCGCAGCAGCAGTCCGCGCAGATCAGGTTCTGGCACAGGTTGCAGGCCGCGTCGCCGCCCATCATATCCATCCCGGAAGCGGGCCGGTACGCCTGGCCGCCCTGGTTCATATACTGGACCGCGTTGCGGTACTCCACGTTCCCCGGCTCCATGGTGGCGGCCGTACGGAAAAGCTGGCTCGCCTGGTCCATCCAGCCCCGCCGCCAGTAGACGCTGCCCATGAGATAATACCACTCCGCGTCATGGTCGGAGATGGCGTTCAGCATGGACTCCGCCTGGGCCAGGTTATTGGCGTTGATCAGGTTGCGGATCTGCACATACTGGGCGTTGGAGCCCGTATACTGCCGCTGGCCCGCTCCCTGGCTCTGGTAGGCACCGCCGCCGTAGCTGTAGGACTGTCCGCCACCGCCCTGCTCTCGGCTCTTGGTAATGGCGTCGTATGCCTCGTTGATCTCCTTCATCTTCTCCGAGGCCAGGTCCGCCAAGGGGTTGTCGTGATAGTTGTCGGGATGGTACTTTCTCGCCAAGTCGCGATAAGCCCGCTTCACCTCCTCGTCGCTTGCCGACGGGGATACGCCCAGGACGCTGTAAGGATCGTTCATAGACTGCTCCGTTCTCTGTGTAGTTTTGCCCCGGCGTTCCAGGTACCGGCGAATACCGCCTGTGTCGCCGCCGGAATGCCAAGGTAGATGATGTTGGTCAGTATGCCGGAATAGGGGTTGTCCCCCAGCAGGGCAAAGGCGCCGGAGATGGCGTTGTGGGAAAGCTGCATCCCGGCCCGCAGGGTCCGTTCATCCTCGGCGGTGAGTCTGCCGTCCGCCGGCTGGAAGCGGTAACGCAGAGGATTGTAGCTGTCGGAGGCGATATCCTCCGAAAGGTCGTCCACCGCGTCCAGGATGTAGATGATGCGGCCCAGGTGGTATAAAAGCTCCCCTGTGATCCGCCGCCGGTCCTCTGTGGGCTCCCCGCCGCCGATGGATCGCAGTATGGAGGCAAACTTGTCCGCCGCCTGATCCAGGCTGGCGCAGCGCGCCTCCTCCAATGCCTGCAGCTGTCTGAGGTTATCCTCCACCGCCCCGGCGAAGTCCGACCGGCGGGCCGCCGCTTTCCGGTACGCGCCCCGCAGGGCACGGCAGGCTATCTTATAGCCCAGCGCCTTGGCGCCATGCCCGTCCTGTGCCCCGTCCGCCAGCTTCCACCAGCCCAGCACCACGGTCATGTCCGCCGCGGTCCGCAGGCTTTCACAGGACTCCAGGCATACCGTTGGCCGGATCGGGTGGGCCGCGCACCGCCGGGGACAGGTCTCCGCCGGCTCCGGGCCCGCCAGGAGCATAGCCAGAAAGGTGAAGTCATAATTGACCAAAAACCGGCTCAAAAAGCCGTACCGCCGGGCCAGCTCGTGGCACAGCCCGCAGTATACGCCGCGAAAGCGCTCAAATTCCGCCACCTTCAGTTCGCCCTTCACCGGGCGGACATAGCCGTACATCAGTTTTTGATGCTGGTGACGGTGTACTCGATCTTCTTATGCCGCCGGCCGGCAATGGTGATGATAGCCACGCCCACGAGCAGACTGATGAAGCTGGTCAAAATGCACTCCATCTGGTTCAGCCGCAGCAGCGCGCCCAGGCCGTAGCCCAGAAACAGCATCGCCACCGGCACCAGATAGATGAGCACAGCAGCCTGCATGATAACGCCGGTCTCGCTCTCGATGGTGACCCGGTCGCCGGGCTTGGCCAGGACCTTATTCACCGCCTCCACAAATATCTGCTTGCCGTAGACGCACTCGCCGCATCCCGAGCAGTGCCCGCCGCAGGCGGTGCCCCGCTCCACAGCGACCTGGGCGACGCCGTCTGAAAGAAGCTTCGTGACTGTTCCCGTCTGTTTCATTTTTCCTCCTCCAGCTGCACATACACCGGGTAGGAGCCAACCGCTCCCGCGTCCTCATGGCCGTCCACATAGACGGTGGTGGAAACCCTGGACCGGCCCGGCGCGGCGCCGGTCAGGTCCGCCACGACCCGTATGTTGTTGGCGTTGATCTTCGGCAGCACATCCGCCGGCGCCCGGACCGTGACCACCTTGTTCAGATCCAGGATGCTGGCCTCGTAACCTTCCGGCACGTTGACCGCGCTCAGGTTGGTCACGATGAACATATCGGACGCCAGCCCCACGAACTCCAGACTCACGGTGGCCGTCGTCTCGCCGGACAGGCACTCCACGCCGTTGGGCAGCACGATGTTGTAGGTGGTCTCCGGGAACGACAGGTAATCGGCCAGGTTGATGTTGGCCAGGGATATGCTGTTGAGCCCGTCCAGAGTGGCGGCGTCGCCGGCCACGGTCACGGTCTGGGGCTCGATATGTTTGAACACGTTGGTCTCAGCCGTGGCGCCGCCGCCGTCCAGCAGCGTCACGTCCAGGGCCACTTCCTTGATGGCGCTCACCGGCACGGTGACGGAAACCGTATCCGTATCCGCCGTCACATCGGTGAATTCCAGGGTCCCGCCGTCCTCATCCAGGAGCGTGTAGTTGCCTGTAGCGGAGAACGTGGCGTTCACATCGTCCCGGGCTACGTTCACCTGTACGGCGGCGATCTGCTCCAGCTCCTCCTCCGGACCGGTGAAGGTAACGCTGGCGGGATCAAAGACCATCTCCGTGCTGTCGATCATGTACCCCTCTACCGTCGTGCCCTCAAACACGCCTGTCACCGGTATGCTGGTGGTGGAGAGCTTGCTGATCTGCAGACCGATGGTGGACGGGCTCTTGGCCGCCTCCTGGATGGCGGACTGGTTCACCGTGGTGGGATAGGACAGGCTGTAGCTCATGGTCCGATAGCCCGCCATGGTCACGTTGGACAGGTTCACCACCGCCTTGATATCGTCGCTGGTCAGGCGGGTGATATCCCGGCGGGTCCCCCGCAGCGTCACATTCACGGTGTTCACGTCCTGATTGGAGACCACCAGGCTCTGGGTGTCACGCATGGCGTCCTGGCCCATGAAGGTGACCTCCACACCGTAAAACACCCGGGTCTGGGTGATGCCATAGTTCGACGTATAGTATGTCCAGATAACCAGCGCCGCACACAGGCTGACCACGGCCCAGAACAGCCGGTTGTCCCGCAGTCTGCCTATCAATCCGATATCGCTTTTATTGCGCATTTTCTTTCCCCTTTGTACGGTTGAAAAGGCCCTTCAGCTTCCCGCCGCCCGGCTCCTCCGCCGGCAGGAGCTCCCGCTGCAGCAGGTCCTCGAAGGTATCTCTCGTGAGGTGCCGCTTCAAAAGGCCATCCTGGGCCACGCTGATGCCGCCGGTCTCCTCCGAGACGATCACCACCAGCGCGTCGGACCGCTCGCTCATGCCGATGCCCGCCCGGTGGCGCATGCCCAGATCCCGGCTCAGATTGGCGTTCTCGCTCAGCGGCAGCATGCAGCCGGCCGCGGCAAGCCTGCCGTCCTTGATGATCACCGCGCCGTCGTGCAGCGGCGAGTTATGGAAAAAGATATTCTTTAAAAGCTCCGCCGTCACCACTCCGTCCACCGTGGTGCCGGAGGCCATGGGCTCGTTCAGACGGTTGTTCCGCTCGAACACGATCAGCGCGCCGGTCCGGCTCTTGGACATGTCCTCGCAGGCGTAGACCGTCTGCCGGATGGTCTTTTCCATGAACGGACCACCCGCGTCTCTGCCCAGAAAGGAAAACAGCTTGTAGGACCCCACGCGCTCCAAGGCCCGGCGTATTTCCGGCTGGAACAGTACGATCACCGCCAACACGCCTATCTCAAAGACCTGCCGCAGCAGAAAGCTGGTCACGGTCAGATGCAGCATGGAGGACACACCCAGCGCCAGCAGCAGAAGCAGGATACCCTGGGCAAAGCGGACGGCGTTGGTGCGCCGGATAAAGGAAATCACCGCGTACACTGCCGCCGCCACGATCAGCACGTCCAGCACATCCGACCAGCCCATGGAGAAAATGAGCCGCAGCGAGTCCTCTAAATTCGTCATAAAATTACTCATAATCAACACACCGTCACAGCTGATCTCAGATAGATCCGCACTCTTTGTCAACTTTGTATTATATAACAAAACTTGGCCGTTGGCAACCACCGGCTGCATAAAAATAAACATCTCCGCCGGACCCAAGTCCGGCGGAGACACCGCCGCTTTACGCCAGGATATCCCCTACCGCCTCCGCCGCAGCCGCCACCTCCTGAAAGGTATTGAATGGCGAGAAGCTGAAGCGTACCGTGCCGCTGTCCAGGGTGCCAGCGGTGGCGTGGGCCAAAGGCGCGCAGTGCAGTCCCGCCCGCACGGCGACGCCCCGTTCGGCAAGGGCCGCCGCCGCGTCCTCGCAGTCCAGCCCTTTCAGCTGTACGGACAGGACCCCCGACTGGCGGGACGGGTCCTGGGCCTTGAACTGCCTGACCCCGTCCAGACGGGACAGCCTCTGTGAAAAATCATCCAGAAGCTCCCGCTCGTGGTCCAAAACAGCGGCGCAGGTCTTTCCTTGCAGCCATTGCACGCCGGCCAGCAGCCCCGCGATACCGGGCACGTTATGGGTGCCCGGCTCCAGCCGGTCCGGCAGAAAGGCGGGCATCTCCGGCTGCTGGCTCACGGAGCCGGTGCCCCCATAAAACAGCGGCTCCACATCCGCATCCCGGCAAAGCAGCACGCCGGTCCCCTGAGGACCCATGAGCCCCTTGTGTCCCGGCATGGCCGCAAAGGCGCAGCCCAGCTTTTCAAAGTCCAGTCCCACGCTGCCGGCGGCCTGGGAGGCGTCCACGATCAGCGGCACGCCCGCCTCCCGGCACAGGGCGGCGATGTCCTCCACCGGCAGGATATAGCCGAACACGTTGGATACCTGGCAGCACACCGCCGCTTTCGCCCCCGGCAGGGCCTTTCGGAATGCCGCCACAGCGGCCTCCGGCCCGAACAGCGGCGACGCGGCCACACGGATGTCCGCGCCGATCCCATTCAGCGGCCTCCACACGGCGTTGTGTTCATAGCCGGATATGACCACCTTGTCTCCCGGCTTCACAAGACTTCTGATGGCGATATTGAGTCCGTGGGTCGCGCTGGAGGTGAAGATCACCTGCTCCAGCTCCCGTACGCAGAAAAGGTCCGCCAGAGCCACCCGGCAGTCCAGCAGCGTGTCGGCGGCCAGCATGGCGCTTTCATACCCGCCCCGGCCCGGGCTGGACATGGTCCGCATGGCCTCGGAGACGGCGTACCGGATCGCCGCGGGCTTTTGCAGGGTGGTGGCCGCGCTGTCCAGATAGATCATCCCTCCACCTCCAAAGTCCCGTCCGCGTTGCGCAGGATCGTCCGCTCCGGGGCAAGCCCCGCCGATGTCAGAATATGGACCGCCGCCTCCCGGTGACGGGCCGCCACCACCACGCAGTAAGCGCAGCCTTTCGTGGCGGCGGCTTTCGGTACACGGGAGACCGTTCCCGTAACGCCCGCCCGCTCCAGGACCCGCGCCGCCCGCTGGGCATAGGTCAGGCTTCGGAATGTCAGTAAAAATTGCATAAAATGTCCTCCCGCGAATGGTTGCAGACCATTGTATGCGGGAGGTGTGTTATTTGGTTAATGGGCCGGAGCCTTTATCGCAAAAGGACCACCGCGTGACAGCTGATCCCCTCACCGGCGCCGGTAAAGCCCATCTTTTCCTCCGTGGTGGCCTTGACGCTGACGCAGGCGAGGTCTGTTCCCAGATCCGCCGCGATGTTCCGGCGCATCTCGTCCAGATAGGACGCCAGCTTGGGCCGCTGGGCGATGACGGTCATGTCGCAGTTTTCCACGGAGAAGCCGGCCTCCGCCGCCGCCCGGACCGCGGCGCGGAGGATGACGCGGCTGTCGATGCCCTCCGTGGCAGGGTCGCTGTCGGGGAAAAGGTGGCCGATATCCCCCAACGCCGCCGCGCCCAAGATGGCGTCCGCCAGCGCGTGCAGCGCCACATCCGCGTCCGAGTGGCCCAAAAGGCCCTTCTCATAGGGTATCTCCACCCCGCCCAGGATCAGTTTTCTGCCCTCCGTCAGCCGGTGGGCGTCGTATCCGTGTCCGATCCTCATATGCTTCCCCTTTCCGCCAGGATCAGTTCCGCCATTTTCAGATCCAGCGGCGTTGTGATCTTGATGTTTTCCTCGCTGCCCGGCGAGAGGTAGATCCGCCCGCCGATACGCTCCACCGCCAGACAGTCGTCGGTCACGTCCGGGGCGTTTTCCGCCGCGTCCAGCAGAGCTGTTCGGATCAGATCCGCCTGGAAGCACTGAGGCGTCTGGGCGGCGTAGAGGCAGGACCGGTCCGGCGTGGCCGTCACCACCCCCTCCGACGCCTCCTTCACCGTATCCCGCACGGGGATAGCCGGCAGCGCGGCGGTGTGGCGGTAGGCGGTCCACAGCGCGTCCGTGATGACCTGATCTGTCACCAGGGGCCGGGCCCCGTCGTGGATGGCGATGAGCTCCGCCTCCGCCGGTACGGCCAGCACCCCCGCCAGACAGGACCGGGTCCGGGTATCGCCCCCGGCGGTCACGGCCGTCAGCTTGGACACCCCGTACCGCTTCGCCAGGGCTTTTACATCCTCTATGGCGTCCGGCCGGGCGGCCACCGCGATGGCCCGCACCGCCTCGCACCGCTCAAAGGCCAGCATGGTCCGGGCCAGCACCGGCATGCCGCCCAGCTCCGCCATCAGCTTGTCGCCGCCGAACCGGCTGCCTGAGCCCCCCGCCACGATCACCGCCGCCGCGTAGGGCAGGCGGAGCTTTTTCAGTTTTTCCGAGCCTTTACCCATAGCTTCCTCAACATAAGATACGTTTTTGTCCCATATAGTGAATTATACCCGTTTTGGGGATTTTACGCAAGTGCATGGGAGGCGTTGTCTTGCTGCGGGATAAGACCCTGGCTTTCAATACGGCTCTGCTCACCGTCTCGGGGCTGGCGATGCGGTTCGTGGGCATGATCTGGCAGATATGGCTTGTGGGCCGCATCGGTCAGGCCGGCATCGGTCTATTTCAGTTGGTTTTGAGCGTGAACGCCCTGGCCATGACGGTGGCCATGTCCGGCAGCCGCTATGCGGTGACCCGGCTGGTGTCGGAGGAACGGGGTCTGGAAAGGCCCCACGGGGCGGCCCAGGCCCTGGGCGAGTGCATGCTGTACGGGCTTTTCTTCGGCTTGGCTGCGGGGCTTATTTTGCTTCTCACGGCAGAGCCGCTGGGCTTCCTCTGGCTGGAGGACGCCCGGACGGTACGGCCCCTCATGATCCTGGCCCTGACCATGCCCCTTAACGGCGTGGACTCCGTTTTGCACGGCTACTTCACCGCCGTGAGCCGGGTCTGGAAGAGCGTGACCGTGTCCGTGTGTCAACAGCTTGTCACCATCACCGTCACGGCGGTGCTGCTCCTGGCGGCCCCCACGGACGATCTGGAGTCGGCGGTGGCCATCATCACGGCGGGCTCCCTGACCGGCGAGGTTTTGGGCGTCACGGTCCTGGGCCTGGTATACTGGACCGACCGGCGCAAATACGGCATCACCCGGGCAAGAGGCGCGAAGCCTCTGCCCGGCATGGGCGGGCGGCTGCTGCGGCTGGCCCTGCCTCTGGCGGCGGCGTCCTACGCCAGAAGCGGCCTTTCCACCTTGCAGCACCTGCTGGTGCCCCGGGGCCTGCGGGCGTCGGGGCTGGGTGCGGACGCGGCCCTGGCCGGCTACGGGATCATACAGGGCATGGCCCTGCCGGTGGTCCTGTTCCCCTCCTGCCTGATGATGGCGGTGGCGGAGCTGATCGTGCCCAAGCTCACCGAGCGGCAGATGCAGGGCCGGACGGACAGCATCCGCCGCGTGACGGAGGACGTGCTTTATAAAAGCCTGCTCTTTTGCTCCATCACCGCCGCGCTGCTGCTGGGCCTGGGCGACAGCCTGGGTCTGGCACTGTACGACTCTGCCGAGGCGGGCCGGTACATCCGCGTCTTCGCGCTGATCGTGCCGGTGATGTATCTGGACATGGCAACGGACGGGTGTCTGAAAGGGCTGGGCGACATGATGTTCTGCATGTACGTGAACATTGCGGACGTGGGCCTGTCCGCCCTTTTGGTGTGGCTGCTGCTGCCGGAATGGGGCCTGGGGGCATACGTGTTCGTCATATGCTTCACAGAGATATTCAACTTTGTCCTGAGCGTTTGGCGGCTGAAAAAGATCTCCGGCTTTACCGTGCCCCGGCGGCAGACGGCCAAGGCCGTAGCGTGGGCGGCGGTCTGCGGCGGTTTCGCCTGGCTCATCGGTCTCTATACCGGCGCGGAGGGAAGCGCCGCGGGACTGGTCCTGTCCATGGCCGGCGGTCTGGGGCTGTACTGCCTCGCCATGGGCCGGAGCATAAGTATCCTTTGACAGCGGCGCGGATATTTGGTATCCTTGTGGGCGGGAAGTGATGAAATATGCTTTTGACCGTCGATCTTTCAAACTCCCGCATCACCCTGGCGGGGGTCCGGGAGGGACAGGTACAGTTCTCCTGCCAGATGGCCACCGTCAAGACCCGCACGGCGGATGAATACGCGGCGCTGATGCGGCTGCTGCTGGAGCAGCAAAATACAGACTGCCGAGACTTGGACGGTTGCATCCTATCCTCCGTGGTGCCGGAGCTGACGTTGATCCTGCGCCGGGCGCTGGAGCTTCTGACCAGCCTGGCGCCCATGGTGGTAGGCCCCGGCGTCAAGACGGGCCTCAACATCCGCCTGGACGACCCCTCGGAGCTGGGCAGCGATTTCGTGGCCGCCGCCGTAGCGGCCCAGGCCGCCTACCCTCTGCCGGTGATCACGGTGGATATGGATACGGCCATCGGCCTGGGCGTCACGGACGCCGACGGCTGCTATATCGGCGGGGCCATCGCCCCGGGCATCATGGTATCCTCCGCCGCCCTCACCAGCCGAGCCTCTCTGCTGCACAACGTGGTCCCCAACGCGCCGGGCCACATCATCTGCAAGAACACCGACGAGAGCATGCGCTCAGGCATCATCTACGGGGCCGCCGCCATGCTGGACGGCCTGCTGGCCGGTATGGAGGAAGAGCTTGGCAGGACCGCCGCCGTGGTGGCCACCGGCGTCTGGGCGGAGACAGTGGTGCCCCACTGCCGCCGGAAGGATATCCACATCGACCGGGACCTGATCCACCGGGGCCTGTGGCTGATCTGGAAGAAAAATCAAAAACGCTGACAAAGACCCTCTCCCAAGCCCGGGAGAGGGTTTTTTATATGTCCGGTCAGGGGCACGGCTCGGCATAGGATTTGTATTTTTCCCCGAGCCGTGTTAATATGGACCCATGGCAAACATCAACGACGACATCCGATATCTGAAGGGCGTGGGCGAGACCCGGGCCAAGGCCTTGGAAAAGCTGGGCGTGCACACGCTGGGGGACCTTTTGAACTTCTTTCCCCGGGCGTATGAGGACCGGCGGCGCTGCTATGCCATCGCCGAGGCCCCCCTGGAGACGCCGGTGTGCGTGAAAGCCATGGCCGCGGACCGGCCGGTGGCCAGCTTCGTCCGCCGGGGCATGGAGCTTTTGCGTCTGCGCTGCGTGGACGATACCGGGACGTTGGATATCACGTTTTTCAACCAGACCTATCTCAAAAACAGCTTTGATACCGGCGAGACCTATGTCTTCTACGGCCGGGTCTCCGCCATGGGCCGCCGGCGGACCATGACCAATCCGGTCTTCGAGCGGGCCGACCGCCAGGGCAAGGTCACCGGCCGGATCCTGCCCATCTACCATCTCCGGGCGGGCCTTACCCAAAAGCTCGTCTCCGACGCCATGGCCCAGGCCCTGACCATCTGCGGCGGGCAGGTGCCGGACGCGCTGCCCCCGGCCCTGTGCGACAGGCTGCATCTGGCCCAGGCCCGGTACGCCTATGAGAACATCCACTTCCCCCGGGACGATGTGGCCCTGGATCAGGCCCGGAAACGGCTGGTGTTCGAGGAGCTGTTCGTGCTGGCGGCGGCCATGGGGCTCATGCGGGAAAAACGCGCCGCCGGCCAGGGCCGTCGGCTCACGGCCCGGCCCATGGAGGAATTCTGGTCACAGCTCCCCTACCGGCCCACAGGCGCCCAAGTCCGGGCCGTGGAGGAATCCCTGAAAGACATGGCCTCCGGCACGCCCATGAACCGGCTGCTGCAAGGCGACGTGGGCAGCGGCAAGACCCTGGTGGCCGCCGCGCTCATCTGGCAGTGCGTAAAAAATGGCCTGCAGGCGGCCTTCATGGCCCCCACGGAGATACTGACGGACCAGCACTATACGAACCTCTCTCAGCTTCTCGGGCCCATGGGCATTCGGGTGGTGAAGCTGACCGGCTCCATGAAAGCGGCGGAAAAGCGGAACGTCAACGAGCTTATAGCGGCGGGCCTGGTGGACGTGGCCGTGGGTACCCATGCCCTTTTGAGCGCGGGAGTCGCCTTTTCCGATCTGGGGCTGGTGGTCACGGACGAGCAGCACCGCTTCGGCGTGGCCCAGCGCAGCGCTCTGACCGGCAAGGGCGTCCGGCCCCACGTGCTGGTCATGTCCGCCACCCCCATCCCCCGGACCCTGGCGCTGATCATCTACGGCGATCTGGACGTGTCCGTACTGGACGAGCTGCCCCCAGGCCGACAAAAGGTGGACACCTTCGCCCTGGGCGAGGACATGCGGGCGCGGATCTGGCGGTTCGTCCGCCGGCTGGTGGGCGAGGGCCGACAGGTATTCATCGTCTGCCCCATGGTGGAGGAAAACGAGGAACTGCCCCCCGGCATGAAGAGCGCGGAGAGCTATGCCCGGACCTTGCAGCGGGACGTCTTCCCCGACCTGCGGGTGGGCTGCGTCCACGGCCGCATGAAGGCAAAGGACAAGGACGCGGTCATGGCCGCCTTCGCGGCGGGCGGATATGACATCCTGGTATCCACAACGGTGATCGAGGTGGGCGTGGACGTCCCCAACGCGGCGCTGATGATCGTGGAGAACGCGGACCGGTTCGGCCTCAGCCAGCTCCACCAGCTCCGGGGCCGTGTTGGCCGGGGCCAGCACAAGAGTTACTGCGTGCTCTTTTCCGATGCGGACACCCCCGACGCCCGGGCCCGGCTGGAGATCATGACCAAGACAAACGACGGGTTCAAGATATCCGAAGAGGACCTGCGGCTCCGGGGCCCCGGTGACTTCTTCGGCTCCCGGCAGCACGGCCTGCCGGAGATGCACGTAGCGGACCTGTCCGGCGATATGCGGGTGCTGAAGCAGGCCCAGACCGAGGCCCAGTCTCTGCTGGCCGCCGATCCGACCCTGTCCGCGCCGGAAAACCGGCCCCTGAAAGAGCGGATCGAAAGGCTTTTTGACCTGCACGCGGACACGTTCAACTAAAAACAAGGAACGGCCGGTAGCCGCTCCCGTCTAAACAAAAAACAAGCGGCATGCGCCGCTTGTTTTTTTGTCTATTATCTTATTCCTCTTCCGTGGACTCGTCCGCTTCGGGGGCCACGCCGGTGGCCTCGCCGGTGGCGGAGACCTCATAGACCAGCGCGTCGGCCTCCGGCTCCGGATCCCGGCGCTCGGCGGGCTTGGGCCGGGCCACGGGCTCCGGCTCGATGAGGGCGCGGATGGAAAGGCTGATCTTCTGCTTGTCCTCGTCGATGGCGGTGATCTTGGCGTCCACCTCCTGGCCCACGCTCAGCACCTCGTCGGGCTTGCCGATGCGGCGGTTGGCGATCTGGGAGATGTGGATCAGGCCGTCCACGCCGGGCAGCACCTCGGCGAAGGCGCCGAAAGGCATCAGCTTGACCACCTTCACGCTGGCCACGTCGCCGGTCTTATAGGCGCCGGTGAACTTCAGCCAAGGGTTGTCCTCCGCCTTGCGGTAGCCCAGGGAGATCTTTTTCTTCTCGGGATCGAAGCTGATCACGTGCACGTCCACTTCCTGGCCCACGCTCAGCACGTCCTCGGGCTTGCGGATGCGGTCCCAGCTGATCTCGGACACGTGGACCATGCCGTCCACGCCGCCGATGTCCACGAACGCGCCATAAGAGGTCATGCTCTTGACAGTGCCGTGGTAGACCTTGCCGTTCTCGATCTCGGCCCAGACCTTTTCGGCCTTCTCCCGGCGCTCCCGGGCGGCGACGCTGCGGATGGAGCCCACCACGCGCTTGCGGGAACGGTTGACCTCGGTGATGCGGAAGCGGACGGTCTTGCCCACCAGCTCGCTCATGGGCACGTCCCGGCCAAGGCCGGTCTGGGACGCGGGGATGAAAACCCGGATGCCCTTGATGTTGATGACCACGCCGCCCTTGTTCTCCTCGGACACCTTGCCCTCCAGGACGGTGCCGTCCTCATAGGCGGCCTCGATATCGGTCCAGCTCTTGGCGGCGTCCAGACGGCGCTTGGACAGCTGCACGGTGCCCTCCACGTCGTTGACCCGCACGACGGAAGCCTGGATCTCGTCGCCGATCTTCACCACGTCGTTGATATCCACACCAGGCTGGTCGTTGGTGAACTCGGATACGGATATGTATCCGGAGTGCTTGGTGGGCAGGTCGATGGTGATCTCGGTGGAACCGATGGCGGCCACGCGGCCGGTGACGGTATCGCCGTTGTGGATGGTGCGGATGGATTCCTCCAGCATCTGGTCAAAGGTCATCTCCGCGTTATCAGCAGGCGCCTCTTCCGCCGGCGCGGGGGTCTCGTCCGCCGCGGGCGCTTCCTCGGCAACAGGAGCAGACTCCGCTGCGGGCTCCTCCACCGGGGCCGCCTCAACAACAGGCTCTTCCGCCGCAGGGGCCTCCTCCACGACAGGTTCTTCCTTCATGATCTCAGGCTCGTTCATTTTGTTTACTACCTCCTTAATGATCCACGACGGCGTTGAGGCGCCGGCCGTGACGCCGACGGACGCGCATCCGGACAGGGCGTTCAGGTCAAGCTCGTCCGCGTTCTCCACGAACTGGATCCGCTCGCATCCGCCCCGGCATATCTCCGCCAGATGGATGCTGTTTGCGCTGTGCCGTCCGCCCACGACCACCACGGCGTCACACGCCGCGGCCAGTTCCCGGGCCTCATTTTGCCTTATACTCGTAGCGTTGCATATTGTATCAAATAATTTGCCGTTTGTATACAGTTTTTTTAACGAATTTATACTTTGTTCACTATTTTCCCGGTTTGAGGTGGTCTGAAAAACCACCGTCAGGGACGCGTCCGTCGAAATGGAGGCTTTTTCCGCCCAAAGCTGGAATTCCTCCAGGCTCTGGACCACCGCCGCCCCCTGACACCAGCCGCATATGCCCTTCACCTCGGGATGGTCCGGCTCCCCGAAGACCACCACCTGCCGGCCCTCCTGTCCGGCCCGCTCCACGATCTTATGGATCCGGGCCACCTTGGGACAGGTGGCGTCCACGATCCGGCAGCCCTTGGCCTCCAGAGCGTCCCGCTCCGCCTTAGACACGCCGTGGGAGCGGATGATCACGCTCTCCCCGGCCGGAACGTCCTCCGCCGTCTGTGCCGTGCGCAGGCCCCTGGCCGCCAGCCGTTCCACCACGTCCCGGTTGTGGATGAGCTCCCCCAGGCACCAGCAGGACCCCTCCGAGGCCAGCACATCCTCCGTCATGCTCACCGCCCGGTCCACGCCAAAGCAAAAGCCCGCGCTGGGCGCGACGCGCACCTTCATCGGACCGTCTCCATCCGCTCTTTCACAAGCTCACACACGCGCCCGATGCTCTCTTCCAGGGTCATATCGGACGTATCCACCAGCACCGCGTCCTCCGCCGCCCGCAGCGGCGCGGCGGCACGGGTGGAATCCTGCTCGTCCCGTTTTATCATATCCGCCAGCACTTCTTCATATGTGCTGGGGTCCCCTTTGGCCGCCAGCTCCGCCAAGCGGCGCCTGGCCCGGGCCTCCGAAGAAGCGGTGAGGAATATCTTCAGATCCGCCTCCGGCAGCACTACAGTGCCGATGTCCCGGCCGTCCATGACCACGCTGTTTTTCAGGGCCATATCCCGCTGCATATCCAGCAGATACGCCCGCACCGCCGGGTGAGCGGACACGGCGGAGGCGTACATGCTCATCTCCGGTGTCCGGATGGCCGCCGACACGTCCTCCCCGTCCAGGAACATCCGCTGGGTCCCGTCGGGACCGTAGTCGAAGCGGATAGAAAGGTCCGGCAGCAGCGCCGCCACAGCGGCCTCGCTGTGGGGGTCCGCGCCGGCCCGGCGGACCGCCAGGCCCACCGTCCGGTAGATGGCCCCCGTATCCACATAGATGAAGCCGCAGCGGGCGGCGGCCGCCTTGGCAACGGTGCTCTTGCCCGCTCCGGAGGGTCCGTCGATGGCGACGGAAAATACGCGCTTGCTCATATCCTGTCCTTTCCCGCGACCAGACCGGCGCAGCGGCCGGTAGCCCATGCGATCTGCAAATTGAATCCGCCGGTGTACCCATCCACGTCCAGGACCTCCCCGGCAAAGTAGAGGCCCGGGACCAGCTTGGAGCCCATGGTCCGTGGGTCCACCTGCTTTACGTCCACCCCGCCGCCGGTGACGATGGCCTCCGCCACGGGCCGGGGCCCGGTCAACGGCACGGGAAACGCCTTCAAAAGCCCCGCCAGGCTCCGGCGCTGGGAGCGGGTGATATCGTGGACCTTGGTCCGGGACGGTATACCGCTCAGCCGCACCAGCACGGGGATCAGCGTGTGGGGCGCCAGATCCGCAAGGGCGTTGGCAAAATCCCGGTTGGCGTATTTTGCAAAGTCCCGCAAGACGCGCTCGTCCAGGGTTTTCTCGTCCAGGGCGGGCTTGAAGTCCACGGCCAGATCATAGCGGCTCGTCCCCCATTTTCGCATATGGGCGCTGGCGGACAGGACCAGGGGGCCCGACACGCCAAAGTGGGTAAAGAGCATCTCCCCAAACTCCCGATGGATGACCTTGCCGTCCTCCAGCACCCGCAGCTCAACGTTCCGGGGCGCCAGACCCGCCAGTTCCGCGCAGTATCCCGCCGGGCTCTCCAGGGGCACCAGAGACGCCCGGGCGGGGATGATATCATGGCCCAGCTCCGCAGCGATACGGTACCCGTCGCCGGTGGAACCGGTGGCGGGATAGGACAGCCCGCCGGTACACAGGATCGCCGCGCCGCAGCCGATCTCGCCCCGGTCCGTTACCACGGCCCGCACCGCCCCGGACCCGTCCAACGCGACGGCAGACGCCCGGTCACGCACAGAACGCACACCCAGCGCCTTCAACCGCCGGGCCAGCGCCTCCGCCACGTCATTGGCGTCGTCCGACACGGGAAACACTCTCTCGCCCCGCTCTGTCTTTAGGGGCACGCCCAGGCCTTCGAAATACGCCTTCACTTCCGACGGCGGAAAGGCCGTCAGGCAGCTATACAAAAACTTGGGGTTGGTGGGCACGTTGGCCAGCACGGTCCGCACGTCGCAGTCGTTTGTCAGATTGCACCGGCCTTTGCCGGTGATACGCACCTTTCGGCCCAGAGCGCCGTTGGGCTCCAAAAGGACCACGTCTGCCCCCTGCTCCGCCCCGGCGATGGCCGCCATCATACCGGCGGCCCCGCCGCCGATCACAACGATATCAGCTTTCAACGCCGGTAAAGGTGCCGTATTCGCTCCACAGCTCTTCCAAATACCCGAAGGTCTCGTCCAGAGAGTCACGCCGCCGGGCGGCCACCGCCACGATCAGAGCGTTGATCAGGCTCATGGGCGCCACCAGGGAGTCCAGGAAGGATACCATGTCGCTCTTGGCGAACAGCTTGATGTCCGCAAGCCTGGCAAAGGGGGAGTTTTCCTGATCCGTCAGAGCTATGACCGTCGCTCCCTGCCGCTTGGCAAATTCCATGGCCTTCAGGGAACTTGCGGAATACCGTGGGTAACTGATGCCCACGTACACATCCCCGGGGCCGATGTGCATGATCTGCTCATAGACCTCGTTTGTGGTGGTGTCGTGTATCAGCCGCACGTCCTCCACCAGCAGGTTCATGTAAAAGCCCATGAAGCTGGCCAGCGCGGCGGAGGATCGCATGCCCACGATGTACAGGTGGTCCGCCCCGCCGATGGCCTCCACCGCCAGGTCAAAGGCCTTCCGGTCCAGCTCGTCGATGGACGCCTGGAGCTTGTCCACGTCGGAATTCATGACGGTCTTGATCACGTCCGCGCCCAGCATATCCTGTGCCACAGCGATCCGCTGGACGCTGGTCAGACGGCTGCGGACCATCTCCTGCATGGCCCGGCGCATGCCGGGATAGCCGTCGAAGCCCAATTCTGTGGCAAAGCGCACCACCGTGGACTCACTGACGCCCACGGTCCTGCCCAGCTTGCCGGCGGTCATAAAGGCCGCCTTATCGTAGTTCTCCGTGATGAAACGGGCGATCTGCCGCTGGCCCTTGCTCAGCCGCCGGTCCCCGGAGTTCATCAGGGAGAGGATATCTTTATCCATATCTGTCTCTCCATTTCAGCCTAAAAGGAATTGACCCGATAATAATACTTGCATTTTTGAAAAAATGCAAGTATTTTGTTCAAATTTAAAATTTTCTTGCATGGGACACAGATTTCAGGCTTTTAAATGGGCGATTTTAGAATTTTTGTATATAGTAAATTTCATCTGCCGTCATAGGCCGCCACTTCCCCGACGGCAGCGCGCCCAATGTCACCGGTCCCTCCGCCACGCGGACCAAGCGGCTCACATGGAGCCCGCAGGCGGCGCACATCCGCCGGATCTGGCGGTTTTTGCCCTCGTGGATCACGATCTGCAGCTCCGCGCCGGTCCCCTTGCGCTCGATGAGGGACACGGAGGGCTTGGCGATTGGCTCGCCATCCAGAGAGTCCATAGCCCGCAGCTTCCCCAGCGCGGCGGGGATATCCTCCCCCTGGACGAAGACGGTGTAGACCTTGTCCACCTGGTGGGCCGGGTGCATGAGGGCGTTGGCCGCGTCCCCGTCGTCGGTGAGGATCAGCAGGCCCTCCGAGTCCATGTCCAGCCGGCCCGCCGGATACAGCCGCCCGCCCGCGTCCGCCGTCAGGTCCGCCACGGTGGGCCGGCCCCGATCGTCCTTCATGGTGGTCACATAGCCCCTGGGCTTGTTCAAAACTATGTACCGCCGGCGGCGGGGCTGACGCAGGGGCTGGCCGTCCAGGCGCACGTCGTCCGCGTCCGGGTCCGCGCCGTCCCCCAGACCGGCCACAGCGCCGTTCACCGTCACCCGGCCGGCCTTTATCATCTCCTCCGCCGCCCGCCGGGAGGCGATCCCGGCGCCGGAGATGATCTTTTGCAGTCTCTGCTTCATCGCGTTCGCTCCTTCTCTCAGCCCACCAGGTCCCGCACCCGTTCCCAGAAAGTGGGCTCTTCCGCCGGTGCCTGGGGCACGTCCCGCACGTAGACGAGCTCCGCCCGTCCCGCCTCCACACCGTCTATATAGGCCGCCGCCTGACCGGCCGGGGCCCCGGCCCGCACGTCCGCGTATACGAACGGCGCCAGGGTGTATTCGACGGTTATCGCGTCCTGGTCCCGGTGGAACACGGAAAGGCCCTCCGCCGCCGCCACCGGCACCGTCTCCGTCACGCCGCCGATCACCGGCACGGACCAGGTGACCCCCGCCAGCACGTCGTCCCGGGTGTACAGGCCGTAGGCCCAGTCGTAAAGGGCCATGTGGTCCTGCCAGTCGTCCGGGTCGTTCAGCGTCACGCAGATGAACGTAAGGCCATCCCGCTCACAGGCGGTCACCAGGGTCCGCCCGGCGGCCATGGTGTAGCCGGTCTTCACGCCGAACACGCCCTCGCAGGCCCGCAGAAGCCGGTTGTGGTTGGTGAAGGTATTCCCCGCCACGGACTTGACCGTGGTGGAGACGATCTGCCGGAACGCCTCGTTTTTGACGGCCTCCCGGGTGATGGTCGCCAGATCCCGGGCGCTGGCGTGGTGTTCCGGGTCGTCCAGACCGTTGGCGTTGGCGAAATGAGTGTTGACGCAGCCCAGGGCCTGGGCCCTCTCATTCATCAGCGCCGCGAAGGCCTCCACGGACCCGGCTGTGATACAGGCCAGGGCCACCGCCGCGTCGTTGCCGGAGGCCAGCATCAGCCCGTACAGCAGGTCCCGGACCGTCAGGGTCTGGCCCGGGTAAAGGTACATGGACGAGCCCTCGATCCCCGTCCAGGCCGGGTCCACGGTCACCTCTTCATCCGGATCGCACCGCTCCAGTACGATCAGGGCCGTCATGATCTTGGTGGTGCTGGCGATGAGCATGGGCTCGTCGGCATTCCGCTCGTAGACCATCCTGCCGCTGTCCGCCTCCATCACCGCCGCCGCCTGGGCCGATATCTCCGGCACCGGCGTCTCGGCTCCATAGGCCGGGACGGGCACGGCCAGCAGCAGCGCCGCGGCCGCGAGGGCCGCCATAAGCTCTTTCATCATAATAAGCGCCGCCTTTCAGCAGGGCTTATTATTGCCATCGCCGCCGGTTTTAGACGCGGGGGCGCTCTTTTTGGCGTACTTGTCGATATAGCCCTCCAGCTTCTCCAGGATATCCGGAGCCATATCCACCAGCCGCTCCCCGGCTGAGAAGGCCGGCGGCTGGATGGCAAGGACCCGGACGCCGCCGTCCCGGCTCACCAAAAAGCCCACCGGCTCCACCTTCACCGCCGCGCCGCTGCCGCCCCATACGCCGGGCTTGGCGGTGGAAGCGGTCTTGTCGCTGCCCCCGGAGGCAAAGCCGAAGCTCAGCCGGGATACGGGGATCAGGACGGTCCCGTCCAGGGTGGTGATGGGCGTGCCCACCACGGCGTTGGGGTCTACCATACCACGGATCTTGTCCATGGCCCCTTCCAGGAGGTCGCCTATGGCCTGATTTGTCATATCGGATCATTCCTTTTCACGTTTATACTGGTAGTATCTCCGCAAAAAGGCGATCCCAAAACAAAAAGCGGCGGCGAGGACCGATCCCAGCCGCGCCGATATGCCCACGGACCCCTCAAAACGAGTCCGGCAGGCGTCAAAGTCCACGTCCGCCCGCAGATCGGCGCAGTCCACCGCCGCCGCGACGGCCTCCATGACGATCCCGGCCCGGGCATAGGCCATCACCGCGTCCGCCGGGTCCGGACCGGCTGCCGTATAGCGGGCACGCAAAGAGGCGATGCGCGCTTTGCGCCAAAACCGGCCCGCCGTCTGCCAGAGGCAGCTCACGAGCATCCGCAGGACCGGCGGCGGCACCCGCTCCGTCAGCTTTTTTGTGTCCTTTTCCACGTCTTTCTCCGCCCGCTTTTTCCTTGCCGTTTGCCGGGGAATGAGCTTCACCGGCAGGGGCCCGGCCCAGCCGGAAAGGGTAAAAACGCCGTCTGCATAGGCGGCGTTCACACGTAAGGGGATCAGCGGCAGCAACAGCAGCAGCGCCGCCGACAAGACGATGATAGAAATGGATAAGACGCTCAAGTCTCCGGGACACTCTCCTCTTGTTGTGAAATGACAGCGCCCTCTTCTTCCTCCACGGCCCGGACAGATCCCTCCGCAGCCCGCAGAGCCTCCACCTTCTCCTGCAGCTGCCGGGCCGCGTCGCTGCCGGCGATCTCCGGCAGGGGCGGAAGCTCGTCCAGACTGGACACGCCCATGGTCCGCAGGAACAGGTCCGTGGTCCTGTACAGGGTGGGCCGGCCTACGGCCTCCAAGTGGCCGCAGGGCTCGATCATGCCCCGCTCCGTCAGCACGCCCACGGTGTAGGAGCTGTCCACGCCCCGCATCTGCTCCACGTAGGCCCGGGTCACCGGCTGGAAGTAGGCCACGATCGCCAGCACCTCCAAAGAGGCCGGCGAGAGCCTGGGCGCCCGCCGCTGCTCCAGAGCCCGTGTGATGGCTGCGGCGTGCTCCGGGGCGCTGTGCAGCTGCAGGGAGTCGTTGAGCCGCGCGAGCCTTATGCCCCGCCGGCCGGCCTCGTACTCCGCCGCCAGCTCCGCCCCCGCCGCCAGCACCGCCTCCGTGTCCGAATCGGTCACCACGGCGATGCGCCGGGCCGGCACCGGCTCGCCGGAGGCGAACAGGATCGCTTCGATGGCGCTTTTCAGTTCTATCTTATCCATAATCGATGTTCTCCAAAATCGCTTCCGTGTCGCCGCCGGTGAAATGCACCGCGTAATCCTTGCCCTCCCGGTCAATGGTCACGCTGCCCATGGAGCACATGGTCAGCAGAGACAGGAATGTTGCCACCACCTCTGAGCGGCTGCCCGCCATGGCGTACAAAGACCGCAGCGAGGCGTGCTTCTGCCGGCGCAGCAGACCGATCAGCTGGCGGCTCTTGTCCTGGACGCTGTAGACGATGGGTCTGGGGATGGGGACCACGGTATCCTCCTCCCGCTCCGGCAGGGCCTTTTGCATCATGCCCGCCAGGGCCGCCATCAGCTCCCAGCTGTCGTGGTGGTAGTCGTACTCTCCGTATCGGTCCATGGGCTCGCCCGGTGTGGAGAAAAGCAGCGCGCCGGCCTCCAGGGCCGCGCCCAGGGCCGGGATGTTCTCCTTCACCGCCGCGAAGGCGTCCCGGCTCTTGAGCTGTTCCAGGCTGGTCATGAGCAGCTCCAGCTCCGAGACCTCCTCCGTACCGGCCAGCAGGGTCTTGGTCTTGATGTACACCAGATGGGACGCCATCTGCACGAACTCGCTGGCTACCTCCAGATCCATCCGCTGCATCCGGGCCAGCCAGTCCAGATACTGGTCCAGGATCTGGGCGATCTTCACGTCCCGGATCTCTATTTTGTTTTTGGCAAGGAGCATCAAAATGAGGGTCAGCGGACCTTCAAAGTCCTGCATCTCCTCTTTCGTCCGTATGACGCCCTCCAGGTGAAAGGTGGGGTTTTCCATAGATCAGTTCACCAGCTCGAACGCGAATTCCGCGATGAAAAAGAGCTTGTCATAGACCCAGCCCGTGACGCTTGAAAGCACGCCGGAGAAAGACCCGGACACCACCAGCACCATCAGCAGGATCATGCCGTATTTCTCATAGCGCATGAGCTTTTCATAGGCGCTGTCGCTCAAAAAGGAATACAGCACCTTGGACCCGTCCAGGGGCGAGATGGGGATGATGTTGAACACCGCCAGGGCCAGGGAGAGATAGGCCGTGGAGGAGATCATCTGAAACACCATCCGCTCCAGGGCACCGCCCTCCAGGTAAAGGGGCCGGTAAAACAGTCCGTAAAGAAAAAGGAACACCGCCCCGATGATCAGGTTCGACACCGGCCCCGCCAAGGCGGTGACCGCCATCCCCTGCCGGGGCTTTTTGAATTTGTACATGTTCACCGGCACGGGCTTGGCCCAGCCGAAGTGGAACAGCACCATCATCACCAGGCCCCAGGGGTCGATGTGCTTGACGGGATTCAGGGTGAGCCGGCCGGCCCGCTTGGCCGTGTCGTCCCCCAGGGCGTAGGCCACCGCCCCATGGCTCAGCTCATGGAGGGTGATGCAAAGCAGGGCCGGCAGCACGCCAAGCACGATGTCCCCCAGCACCGACCAGTCCAGATTACGCCATATGTTCCCAAATCCCATGTATGTCACACCCGGGCGGATATCGCCCCCAAAAGCACGTCCCGCCCAGTGCGCTTCTCCGCCGAGAACGGCACCAGCAGCGTATCCTCATCCAACGCCAACGTCTGGCGGATCAGGGCCAGACTCGGCTCCATCTCCGACTTTTTCAGCTTATCCCACTTGTTGGCCACCACGATCCGCTCGCAGCCGCACTGATCAAAAAGCTGGCTCATTTGCACATCCAGCGCCGTGGGCTTATGGCGGCCGTCCACGATCTGGATCCCTAGGCGGATACGCTCGCTCTCGGCGAAAAAGTCCTCCATGAGCTTGCCCCACCGGTCCCGCTCCGCCTGGGACACCTTGGCGTAGCCGTAGCCGGGCAGGTCCACGAACCAGACGCTTTCCGCCACCAGGAAGTAGTTGATGTTGGTGGTCTTGCCAGGGGCGGAGCCTACCCGGGCCAGGTTCTTCCGGCCCAGCAGACAGTTGATGACGGAGCTTTTGCCCACGTTGGATTTTCCTGCGAACACCACGCAGGGCCGGTCATCCCGGATGAAGTCCGCCTTATTTCCGGCGGACTTCACGAATCGGGCGGGTTCAAATCGCATCGGTGGATCCCTCCCGGCAGAGGGCGGCGTCCAGCACCGTCTCCACCCGGCTGGCGGTGATGAAATTCAGCGCGGAGCGGACCGCGGGATCGATGTCCGCCAGGTCCGGCTCGTTCTCCGCGGGGATGATCACCGTGTGCACCCCGGCCCGGAGGGCCGCCATGGTCTTCTCCCGCAGGCCCCCGATGGGCAGCACCCGGCCCAGGAGGGTGATCTCCCCCGTCATAGCCACGTCCTGCCGCACGGGAACGCCCGACAGAGCGGATACCAGTCCCGTGCAGATGGTCACGCCCGCCGAGGGCCCGTCCTTGGGCACGGCCCCCTCCGGGAAGTGGATGTGGATATCTCTGTTTTTATAAAACTCCGGCTCCACACCAAGCTCTCCGGCGTGGGCCCGGATATAGGTCAGCGCGGCCCGGGCGGACTCCTTCATCACGTCCCCCAGGTTGCCGGTCAGCTCCAGCTTGCCGGAGCCGGCCATGACGCCCACCTCCGCATCCAATATCTCGCCGCCCACGCTTGTCCAGGCAAGGCCCCGCACCAGGCCCACCGCCGCGGTGCCCTCGCTGCGGGTGTCCCGGTACTTGGCCGGACCCAGTATCTCCTCCAGGCCCCCGGCCCGGAGATACCGGCACTTGAACTGGCCGGCCACGATGCCCGCCGCCGTCTTGCGGCAGACCGTGGCAAGCTGCTGCTCCAGCCGGCGCACGCCGGACTCCCGGGTGTAACGGGCGATGATCTCCCGCATGGCCCCGTCGTTGATGCGCAGCTGGTTGCCGTTCAGCCCGTGCTTTTTCCGCTGCTTGGGCAGCAGATGGTCCCGGGCGATGGCCAGCTTTTCCTCGTCGGTGTAGCTGGGGAACTCCACAACCTCCATCCGGTCCAGCAGGGCCGGCGGGATGGTGTCGGCGGAGTTGGCGGTGGTGATGAAAAACACGTCGGAAAGGTCGAAAGGCAGCTCCAGGAAATGGTCCCGGAACTGGCTGTTCTGCTCCGGGTCCAGAGCCTCCAGCAGCGCGGCGGAGGGGTCCCCCCGGTAGTCGGAGCCCAGCTTGTCGATCTCGTCCAGCACCATCACCGGGTTGCGGCTGCCCGCCTGCTGGATGCCGGCCATGATGCGGCCCGGCATGGCCCCCACGTAGGTCTTGCGGTGGCCCCGGATCTCCGCCTCGTCATGGATACCGCCCAGGGAGATGCGGCACAGCTTCCGCCCCATGGCCCGGGCCACGGACAGGGCGATGCTGGTCTTGCCGGTACCCGGAGGGCCCAGCAGACACAGGATGGACCCTTTCTGGTCCGGGGCCAGCTTCCGCACGGAGACATACTCCACCACCCGGTCCTTGATCTTCTCCAGACCGAAGTGGTCCTCGTCCAGGGCCTTGCGGACGGCGGCGGGGTCCAGATTGTCCTCCGTCTCCGTCTGCCAGGGTATCTCCAGGCAGATGTCCAGGTAGCTGCGCAGCACCGCGGACTCCGCGCTGCCGAAAGGCTGCTTGGCCAGACGGCCGATCTCCTTGTAGAGCTTGGCCTCCACCTCCTTGGGCAGGTGGGCGTTGGCCACGGCGGTCCGGTACTCGTCCGTATCGTCCCCGTACCCGTCGTCCTCCCCCAGCTCCGCCTGGATGGTGCGCAGCTGCTCCCGCAGGAACATCTCCCGCTGGACCTGCTTCATGCGCTTGGCGGCCTCCTCATGGATGGACTGCTCCATGTCCAAAATGTCCAGTTCCCAGCGGATCAGCCGGTTCACCAACGCCAGCCGGCGCATGGGCCGCAGTTCCTCCAGCACCAGCTGCTTCTGCTCGTGGCGCATGTAGATGTTCTGGGTGACCAGGTCCGCCACATACCCCGCGTCGGAGCTGTGGATGATGTCCCGCAAAATGTCCGCCAGGTCCAGCCCGGAGTTCTCCGCATACTTTTCCAGCAGCCCGTAGCACTGGCGGATCAGGGCCTCCGCCTTCACCGCCGTGCGGAGATTGGGCTCGTCCTGGATCGTCTCCACCCGGGCGGTCAGATAGGGCTTGGCGGCCAGCAGCTTTGCCAAATACCCACGCTTCACGCCCTCCACCATTACCTTGGCGCCCTCCTCGTCCGGCACCCGCAGCACCTGGTGGATGCGGCAGACCGTTCCGATCTTATAAAGGCCGTCCGCGGCGGTTACCGTCTCGGCGGAGGCGTCCCGCTGGGCGACCAGATACACCGTCTGGTCCGCCTCCATGGCCGCGTCCACCGCCGCCAGGGCCTCCGGCCTCTCCACGTCGAAGATGAGCCGCATGCCGGGGAAAACGGAGATGCCCCGCAGGGGGACCAGCGGGTAGATCTGATAGCGGGATGATGTTGTAGTCTCAGTATCCATTCCTATGACCTCAATGGGCCGCACCACAGTGCGGCCCGGTGATTTTATGATGCGTCGCGATCCTCGCGCCTTTTCCTGTATATCACAGGCCGTGAGCCGTTCAGCACGCTGTCGGCGGTGATGATCACCGTCTCGATGGTACGGTCCGAAGGTACCTCGAACATGACCGACGTCATGACCCGTTCCATGATGCTGCGCAGGCCCCGGGCGCCGATGTCCATGTCAATGGCTTCGTCCGCCACAGCCTCCAGAGCCCGGGGATCGAACTCCAGCTTTACGTCGTCGTAGCTCAGCATGGCCTGGTACTGCTTCACAAGGGCGTTTTTCGGCTCCGTCAGGATCCGGATCAAGTCCGCCCTGTCCAGGCTGTCCAGGGTGGTGATCACCGGCAGCCTGCCGATCAGCTCCGGGATGATGCCGAATTTCAAAAGGTCGTGGGACTGCACGTGGCTGAGTACCTCCCCCACATCCTTCTCCTTCCGGCTGGTGACCTCCGCCCCAAAACCCATGCTCTTGCGGTCCAGACGGTTTTCGATGATCTTCTCCAGCCCGTCGAAGGCGCCGCCGCAGATGAACAGGATGTTGGAGGTGTCGATGTGGATGAACTCCTGATGGGGGTGCTTGCGCCCGCCCTGAGGCGGAACGGCGGCCACAGTCCCCTCCAGGATCTTCAAAAGGGCCTGCTGTACGCCCTCGCCGGACACGTCCCGGGTGATGGACGTGTTCTCGCTCTTGCGGGAGATCTTGTCGATCTCGTCGATGTAGATGATGCCTTGCTGGGCCCGCTCCACATCGAAGTCCGCCGCCTGCAGCAGCCGCAGCAGGATATTCTCCACGTCCTCGCCCACGTAGCCGGCCTCGGTGAGGGTGGTGGCGTCCGCGATGGCAAAGGGCACGTTCAGCATCCTTGCCAGGGTCTGGGCGAACAGGGTCTTGCCGCTGCCGGTGGGCCCCACCAGCAGGATGTTGGACTTTTGCAGGTCCACCTCACTCTGGTCCTTGTGGAGGATGCGTTTATAGTGGTTATACACCGCCACCGCCAGGGCGATCTTGGCCCGATCCTGGCCGATGACGTACTCGTCCAGGGCCGCCTTGATCTGCCGGGGGGACGGAACGTCCTCCGGGGCCATGATCTGCTTGGCGGGCATATCGCCCTCCCGGGTGAATTCCTGGAAGTCGTCGTCAAAGTCGTCCCCCAGAATGCTCACGCACAGCCGCACGCACTCGTCGCAGATATACGCGTCGTTGCCGGCGATGAGCCGCTGGACCTGGGACTGGGCCTTGCCGCAGAAGCTGCATCGGAGGGATCTTTTGTCGCCGTCTCTGGCCATGCGCGTTACCTCTTTGTGATGATCTTGTCGATCAGACCGTAGGCCTGGGCCTCCTCGGCGGTCATGAAGTTGTCCCGCTCGCAGTCGGCCACGATCTGCTCATAGTCCTTGCCGGTGTTGTCGGCCAGGATGTGGTTCAGGCGCTCCTTGATGACCTGCATGCGCTTGATGTGGATAGTCATATCGGTGACCTGGCCCTGGGTGCCGGCGGAGGGCTGATGGATCATGATCTCCGCGTTGGGCAGGGCGATGCGCTTGCCCTTGGCGCCGCTGGACAGCAGGAACGCGCCCATGCTGGCGGCCAAGCCCACGCAGATGGTGGAGACGTCGCACTTGATGTACTGCATGGTGTCGTAGATGGCCATGCCCGCCGTGACGCTGCCGCCGGGGCTGTTGATATAAAACTGGATGTCCTTGTCCGGGTCCTGGCCCTCCAGATACAGCATCTGGGCCACGATCAGCGAGGCGGTGGTGTCGTTCACTTCCTCCGACAGCATGATGATGCGGTCGTTCAAAAGCCGGGAGAAGATGTCGTAAGACCGCTCGCCCCGGGAGGTCTGCTCCACAACATACGGTACTAAACTCATGCTCTACGCTCCTTTCCAAGCACTGAAAGCCTATCCAAAATCCAATCGGCTTATTCCGCCTTGGGATCGTCCTTCTTTTCGGCCTCTTCCGCTTTCTTGGCGGGCTTCTTGGCGGCCGGCTTCTTCGCCGTGGTCTTCTTGGCCGCCGGCTTCTTCTCCGCCTCGGGGACCTCCTCGGCCTCTTCCGCTTTCTTGGCGGCTTTCTTGGCCGTGGCCTTCTTGGCCGCCGGCTTCTTCTCTGCCTTCTCCTCCACCGGCTCCGTGGGCACGCCGCTGTCGAAGATGATCTGGGCGGCCTTGCGGGTCTTCACGTCGCCGGCGATGATGTCCTTGGACAGGGCATTTTTCACCTGCTCGGCGGTCATGCCGTACTGCTCGGCCAGCTTGTCGTACTCGGCGTCGATCTCCTCGTCGGAGACGGCGATATTCTCCACCTCGGCGATCTTATCCAGCACCAGATCGGTCCTGACCCGGCGCTCCGCCGTGGGACGGCACTGCTCCCGGAACGTCTTGACGTCCTGGCCCAGATATTTCAGGTACAGCTCCAGGTTGAGACCGTTCATCTGCAGGTTCTGGTCGTACTCCCGCATCATGTTGTCCATCTGGTCCTCCACCATGGCCTCGGGGATTTCGGCGGTGATGTTGTCGCCGGCCTGCTCGATCAGGGCGGACTGGTAGGCGCTGTCGGCCTCGGCCTGGGCGGCTTTCGTCAGCCGCTCCTTGACGGACGCCTTATACTCGGCCAGGGTGTCGAACTCGGAGATGTCCTTGGCAAACTCGTCGTCCAGGTCGGGAAGCTGGTTCTCCTTGACCTCGTTGCACTTGACGTGGAACACGGCGGCCTTGCCGGCCAGAGACTTCTCGTGGTAGTCCTCGGGGAAGGTCACGTTGATGTCCCGCTCCTCGCCGGCTGACATGCCGACCACCTGGTCCTCGAAACCGGGGATAAAGGTGTTGGAGCCCAGGACCAGATTCTGACCTTCGGCCTTGCCGCCGTCGAAAGGCACGCCGTCCACGCTGCCCTCGTAGTCGATGACAGCGGTGTCCTCCAGCTTGGCGGGCCGCTCCACGGTGACGATGCGGCTGTTGCGCTTGCGGGCCGCTTCCACGTCCGCGTCCACCTGCTCGTCGGTCACGTCCACCTTGGCCTTGGGGGCCTCCAGGCCCTTGTACTCGCCCAGCTGGACCTCCGGCCACACGGCCGTCACAAAGGAGAGCGTCAACTCCCTGTCGTCGGAAACGTCCACCGCCTTGACGGCGGGGCTGCCCACCGTGCGCAGCTTCTCCTGCTCCACGGCGAAAGCGAACGCCACGGGAGCCAGATCGTCCGCCGCGTCGTCATAGAAAACGTCCTTTCCGTACATGCCCTCGATAACCATGCGGGGAGCCTTGCCCTTGCGGAAGCCCTGGACGAAGATCTTGCTCTTGTTTTTGAGGTAGGCCCCGTTCACGGCCTTCTCAAATTCCGCGGCGTCGCACAGCACGTCAAAGCTGACCGTGCTCTTTTCCTTTTTTTCTACGTTCTTTACGATCATGGATGACTTCTCCTTCCAATATTACGGGGAAATGCGTATAAAAATATATCTCAAAACGACATAGCGTTTTATTTTACCAAATATTACAGGATCTTGCAAGGCCTAAAATCGATCCCATCCCCGGATACGCAAATATGTCTCGTGGAGCCGGTCCAGCCGTTGAAGGCCAGCCGCAGGCTGTCCGCGTGCAGATGGCCGCTGCAGCACACCTTTGCGCCGTACTTTTCCAGCATGTCCAATATCTCCCGGCAGGCATAGCCGCCGTACTTGGGCGGATAATGGAGAAAGACGTATTTGTCCCGGTCCCCCGCCGCTTTTAAGGACGCCTCCAGCCGCAATATCTCCCGGTCCATGAGCTTTTTATCGTGCTCCGTGCTCCGGGACGGTTCATAAAACCAGCCCTTGGTGCCGCAGACGGCGGCGTTCTCCCCATAGGGATAGGCGTTGTTGTGGAGGATGGAGACAGTGGCGATCTCATTTTTTTCAAAAAAAGCGTTCATCTTGGCAGCGGAGGTCCACCAATAGTCGTGATTGCCCTTGAGGATGATCTTCCTGCCCGGCAGCGCGTCGATGAACCGAAAGTCCTCCAGCGCGCCGGTCAGGTCCGACGCCCAGCTGCTGTCGCCGCACAGCACGCACACATCCTCCGCCGTCAGAGCGGCGAAACCGGCCCGCAGCTTTTCCACATGATCCTTCCAGCGGGGACCGAAAATATCCATGGGCTTGTCGGACCCCAGGGAAAGATGCAGGTCTCCTATGGCATAAAGTGACATCGATAAACACCTTTCGGCAGGCAGATACTATCTCGCGAGGTGATAGAGATGGATGATAAGAAGAATTGCGGGGGCAGAGACTGCATAAGCGGCGTGTGCTGCACCGTGGAAAACTGCAAACATCACACCCTCGGCGACCAGTGCACCGCCACCCACATCAACGTCAAGAGCGAGGACGCCGTGACCAGCGCGGATACCTTCTGCGGCACCTTCGCGCCTGTGGACACCTGGCAGTACGTGTGACCTCAAAAGGGACGGCGGCCGCCGCTGTCCCTTACATAGCTCAGCAGAGAAACGCGGATACGGCCTGTTCCATATCCTCTTTTTCGACCCAAGCTTCAAAGCGGACCTTCTTTTCGCCCAGACCGGTCAGGGGCCCCGGCGCGGCAAGTCCCGTGAGCGCGGCCAGCTCGTCCACCAACTCCGGGCCGGTCTCGCTGGTCACGGCCCCCAAAGCCTCCAGCACCGCCGCGCCGAACTTAAAGGGACTGGCCGTGGACAGCACCACCGTGGGCCGGCGGACGCCCTCCCGCTGTCGGATATCGGCCAGGACCCGGCTGGCCACGGCGGTGTGGGTATCCGCCAGATACCCCTTTTCCCGCCAGAGCCGGCCGATCTCCGCTTTCGCGTCGGCGTCCCGGCAGAAGCCGCCGGCGAATTCCGCCCGGACCTTGTCACCCAAGGCGGCTCCCACATCGTAGCGGCCCGCCCCGCTCAGATCGGCCATAAAGCCCCGGACCGCCGCCGGGTCCCCGGTCAGGCAGTACAGCAGCCGCTCCAGATTGGAGGACACCAGAATGTCCATGGAGGGCGAGCATGTCACGTGGAACGGCCGGTTTTTGTCATATACGCCGGTGGCGATGAAATCGGCCAGCACGTTGTTTTCATTGGACGCGCAGATAAGCCGCCCCACGGGCAGGCCCATCCGCTTGGCGTACCAGCCCGCCAGGATGTCGCCAAAGTTGCCAGTGGGCACGCAGAAGTCCACGCACTCCCCCAGCTTCACCAGTCCGGCTTTCGCCATGTCGCAGTAGGCGGAGAAATAATAGGCGATCTGGGGCGCCAGCCGGCCCCAGTTGATGGAGTTGGCGGAGCTCAGGAAATACCCCCGTCCGTCCAGGACCCGGGCAAAGTCCCTGTCGGCGAAGATGCGCTTCACCCCGGTCTGGGCGTCGTCAAAGTTGCCGTTCACAGCCACCACGTTCACGTTGCTCCCCTGCTGGGTAGCCATTTGCAGCTTCTGGACCTGGCTGACCCCGTCCCGGGGATAGAACACCATGACCCGGGTTCCGGGCACGTCCTTAAAGCCCTCCAAAGCGGCCTTGCCCGTGTCGCCGCTGGTGGCAACCAGGATGCTGACCGTGCGCCTTTCGCCGTTTTTTCGCAAACTGGCCGTCAAAAGCCGGGGCATGATCTGCAATGCCATGTCCTTGAAGGCGCTGGTGGGGCCGTGCCACAGCTCCAGATACGCCGTCTGGCCGTCCAGGGTCCGCAGGGGCGCGATGGCAGGATCGTCAAAGTTTCCTCCATAGGATGCCGCCGCGATGGCCTCCAGCTCGCCGTGGGAAAACTCGTCCAGGTACAGCTCCAACACCGCCACGGCCCGGGCCCGGTAATCCATATCCCCCAGGGCGCGGATAAAATCCTCGTCTATGACCGGGACGCTCTCGGGCACGTACAGCCCCCCGTCCGGGGCGATACCCCGGATGATGGCCTGGGTGCCGGTAACGGCGGCGGTCCCCTCTCTGGTGCTCACATATTTCATAGCGTATAGGCGTCCTCCAAATGGCGTATCTCCGGTTTTTTGGTGTCCAGTCCCGCCGGGGCATAGACCTCCACCACGTCGAACCTTGGCTGCAGGTCGGTGGGGTGCTGCTGCAGCCACCGCTCCGCGGCCAGGATCACCCGCCGCTGCTTGGCGGGCGTCACAAATTCCCCCGCCGCGCCGTGATCGGCGTTTTTGCGTAGCTTGACTTCCACAAAAACCACATACCGGCCCTCGCGGGCCACGATGTCCAGCTCTCCCAGCCGGCAGATGTAATTCCGGTCCAGTATCTTATAGCCCCGCCAGCGCAGATACCGGCAGGCCGCGTCCTCCCCGAACGCGCCCAGAAGCTTCTTATCGCTTGGCATAGAACTTTTTCAAAAACGACGGGCGATGGATAGGCGATGGCCCGTACTTCTCAATAGCCTCGTAGTGGGCCTTGGTCCCGTAGCCCTTGTGCTTTTCAAAGCCGTATTGGGGATACTGCTCCGCAATCTCTCTCATGAGCCGGTCCCTTGTCACCTTTGCCAGCACCGACGCCGCCGCGATGCATGCAACTTTCCCGTCGCCCCCTACCACGCTCCGGGCGGGGACGGATATACCCTTTGTGGTGTTGCCGTCGATCAGCGCCAGCTCCGGCGCCGGGTCCAGCTGTGCGATGGCACGGTCCATGGCAAGCAATGCCGCCGCCAGGATGTTCATCCGCTCGATCTCCTCCACCGTGGCAAAAGCTATGCCGTAGGCCATGGCTTTTTCCTGAATGAGCGGAAAAAGCGCCTCCCGCTTCTTTTCCGTCAGCTTTTTGGAGTCGTTGAGCCCGGGCAGCTCCACGCCCGACCGCAGGATCACCGCCGCGGCGCACACCGGCCCCGCCAGGGGGCCCCGGCCGGCCTCGTCCACGCCGCAGACGAGCCCCACGCCCTCCTGATGCAGGGCGCGCTCCATCTCCCACAGGTCGGCGCTGCTCTTGTCAGACCGGTCTTTCAAGGCTGATCCTTCCCAGCTTGCCGCCCCGAAATTCATCCAGCAGAACGGCGGCCATCCGCTCCGTATCCACCTCTCCGCCGGACATGAGAAAGCCCCGCTTTCTGGCGCAGGCCTCCAAAAGCTCCCAGCCCTGCATGTCCGGGTCCGGGTCTATCTTATACCGCTCTGCCAGGGCCTTGGGGTAGCTTGCCCGCAGCGTCACCAAAAGCTTCGCCGCCAGCTCCTCCCCGTCCAGGACCTGGTCCTTCACCGCGCCGGTGAAAGCCAGCCGGTCCCCCACGGCCGGGTCGTCGAACCGGGGCCAGAGGATGCCCGGCGTATCCAGCAGCTCAAATTGACTGTCCACCGCCGCCCACTGCTTGCCCCGGGTCACCCCGGGCCGGTCGGATACGGCGGCGGCCTTGCGGCCGCAGACCTTGTTGATAAAGGTGGATTTGCCCACGTTGGGCACCCCCGCCACCATGGCCCGCATGGGACCGGCCTTGCCCACCAGGGACCGCAATGTCCGGGACAGGTCCTTTACCCCCCGGCCGGACCTGGCGTCGCACTCCAGAAAAGCAATGCCGTTTTCTTTATAGTAGTTCCGCCACAGGGCCGTCACGCTGGGGTCCGCCTGATCGGCCCGGTTCAGGATCAGCAGCCGGGGCTTCCGCCCGGCGATGATGCCGTCCAGGTCCGGGTTCCGGCTGGAATAGGGTATGCGGGCGTCCGCCACCTCGCACACCGCGTCCACCAGCTTCAGACTGTCGGCCATCATCCGCTGGGCCTTTTTCATGTGGCCCGGGAACCACTGTACCTCAGCCATCGTTCAGCTCCGCGCCGTATATCGCGCCCATCTTGTGGAAGGGATACAGCCGGAACACCGCCTTGCCCATCACGTCACGGGTGTCTACGTAAGCCACGGTCGCCACCCGGCTGTCGCTGGAATTGTTGCGGTTGTCGCCCATGACGAACAGGCAGCCCTCCGGAACGGTGACCCGGACCCAGTCCTCGCCCACGTCCTTCTCAGGGTCAATGCCGTAGACCTCGTAATAATCCGGGTCCATGATGTGATAGCTGTCGTAGGTCTTTTCCCGGATATAGTTCTCGTAGAGCCGCTTGCCGTCCACGGTGACGGTACCCTCGGTGAAGTTGAATTCAAGGGTCTGGCCCGCCGTGCCGATGACCCGCTTGACGATGGGCTCGGTACGGAAGCTGTCCTTTTGCAGCACAACGATGTCCCCGTATTCATAATCCCCCGCCAGCCTGGTGATGACGATGCGGTCATTCTCCTCCAGAGTCGGCAGCATGGAGCTGCCCCGGACGGTGATCACCCGGGCCAGCAGCACGAATACCAGCACGCACACGATGATGGCCACGATGATGCAGTGGATCCAATCGTACGTGTCCTTATAGGGGTTGACGGCTTCCTCCCCGGCGTCCTGCTCACTCTGCGGCTGCTGATCGGCGTCCATCCGTTCCTCCACGGCCGCTTCCGCCGCCACGGCTTTTGTGGTATGTCTTCCCTTTCTCGGCATATCTGCGTTCTGCCTCCTCGCCTGCTCATTTCATGACAGCCGCAGCCGTCATGAAATTTCTTCAAATTCATAACATCTTATTATACAACGTTTTGTCCCCATAACGCAACAAAAAAGAGGCTCGACGCCTCTTTTTTGTCGTTTGATTCGGCTTTTACAGCTTCTCCCGGACCTTGGCGGCCTTGCCCACCCGGTCACGCAGGTAGTAGAGCTTCGCCCGGCGGACCTTGCCCTTGCGGACGGTGTCCACGCTCACGATGGTGGGAGAGTGCACCGGGAAGACCTTCTCACAGCCCACGCCGTAGGAGATACGGCGCACGGTGATGGTCTCGTTGATGCCGCCGTGCTTCTTCGCAATCAGAGTGCCCTCGAACGCCTGGTTGCGCTCCCGGTTGCCCTCCTTGATCCGGACGGTGACGCGGACGGTGTCGCCCACGTTCATCTCCGGCAGCTCCGGCTTCATGTACTGCTGTGTCAGCGCATTGATGAGATCCATGGTAATGACCTTCCTTACATAGACGTTCTTACCGGGAATTCATCTCATCCGGCAGCGGACCGCCCTATTCAACGCATTCGCATGCCCCGGTATATTACCATAGTTTTCCCGGATATGCAAGTATTTTTTTCTCTATTCCACATTCGATGCGTGATCGCCAGTATGGGGCTGTCTCCACCGGCCGCCGCTCCCCCTGTCGAGTACCCGATCTCAGAAACCGTATCTGCTATAAATATCCTTGAGCTCTTTCAGCGTCAGCCTGCGGTACTCCCGTCTGTTCACGCTGCTCTCATTGAAATCCGTCACCCAATCCCCTTTGCCAGTCTGATGAAATCCTATGGATAGCATAAAATCACTCTTTGCGGGCATCTCTACCCAGGCCTGAAGCCAGTGCACTAATCCCATTTGACGCTCCTTTATCAACCGCCATTTAATTGATATAAATCCCCGCAACACTAAATGTTATAGCATATTAAATTACATGTCAAGTTTTACTTGTATTATAAGTCATGTTTCATTCGTGGGGACAGTATAGTATAGCGTGATATGCAAAGGGGGTTCCTTATGTATGAGAGATTTACCCAGAGCAGGATCGCCCAATTAAGGCGTCAGAAGGTCGTATCCTCCCGAAATATGTCTCTGTCTCTGGGACAAGAAGAAATGACGCTAAAAAGCATCCCACGACTGCCGACAATCGTGGGATGCTTTTCCTTCTTATTGTTATTTTGATTGTATTTTGGGATAACGGTCTCTACCGGAACGGCGTCATGTCCTCCCGGAACGCCTCCCGGCGGGTAAAGCGGAAATAGGCCGGCGCGTCCTGGCCCAGGGCCGCCATCATCAGCTCCGGGCTCACAGTGGGCTCCTGGGCGTGGAGGATAAGCTCCGCCTCCACACCGCCGTCTATATCCGTGAAGCGGGCCTGCCGGATGGCGGGGGCGATGTCGTCGGTGCGGACGCCCCGTTTGGCCCGGTGCTCCACCAAGATACTGTCCCGGCCGAAAAACTCCGTGTAAAACGCCGCGTCCCGGCTCCCTTTCATCACGCCTGTCAGCCGCAGCCAGCGCAGCTCCGCGCCCTTGCCGGGGGCCTCGTAGGCTTCCAGAACCCGGACGCCTTCCGGCATATACCCGTTCAAAAGCGCCGGCAGCGCGGCCAGATCCCGGTCCTCCGCCAGGGAGAAGTCCATGTACTCGCAAAGACTGGCGGTGCCCACGCTCAGAGGCAGAATGATGGAGATTTTTGCGTGGGGGTTGAAGCCCTCACTGTATTTCAGGGCCACACCCGCCCGGGAGAAAGTCCGCTGCATGGTCCGCATCAGATCCAGGTGTGAGATGTACACCGCCCGGCCGGTCTTGGAAAACTTCAGTCGCAGCTTATCCACGGCACACGCCCTCCTTCAAAAGGCTGGCGGCCCCGCAGCCGGCGCAGCCCGCCCGGCAGTCGGGGGTCGTGACCCCCTCGTAGGCCCGCCGCCGCTCCCGCTCCAGGTGCTTTCGGCTCACGGCGCAGTCCATGTGCTCCCAGGGCTGCAATTCCTCCACGGGCCGCTCCCGGGTGGCGTAAAAGTCCATATCCAGCCCGCAGGCGGGGAACGCCTCCAGCCACCGGTCCAGATCAAAGTACTCGCTCCAGCTCTCCAGCCGGCCCCCGGCCCTCCAGACCCGCTCGATCACGGCCCCCATCCGCCGGTCGCCCCGGGCCAGGGCCGCCTCTACCAGGCTCATTTCGGCGTCGTGCCAGTTGTAGGTGACGCTCTTGGCCTTGGCAAGCGCGTCCGTGAGAAGACCCACCCGGCGCATGTATTCCGCCCGGCTGATCTGTCCCTCCCACTGGAAAGGCGTGTGGGGCTTGGGGATAAATTCCGATGTGCTCACGGTGATGCGCACGCCCCGGCTCTTGTTGACGGCGTGCTGCTTCCAGGTCCAGAATACCTTTTTGGCCAGCTCTGCGATGCCCAGCACGTCCTCGTCCGTCTCCGTGGGCAGACCCAGCATGAAATAGAGCTTCACGTTGTTCCAGCCCCCCTCGAAGGCGATGCGGCAGGAATTAAGAAGGTCCTCCTCCGTGACGTTTTTGTTGATCACGTCCCGCAGCCGCTGGGTCCCCGCCTCCGGAGCAAAGGTCAGGCCGCTTTTTCGCACCTGCTGGACCCGCTGCATGATGTCCATGGAGAAGTTGTCCGCCCGCAGGCTGGGCAGGCTCAGACTGATCCCCCGGGGCCGGCAGTAGTCCAGAAGCCCGTCGCACAGCACACCCAGATCCCGGTAATCGCTGGTGCTGAGGCTGGACAGGTTCAGCTCCTGGTAGCCGGTATTCTCCAGAGTCTCCTTCCCCAGCCGCAGCAGCGTCTCCGGCCTCCGGGACCGGACAGGTCGGTTGGTGTGGCCCGCCTGGCAGAACCGGCAGCCCCGGATACAGCCCCGGAACACCTCCAGGCTCACCCGGTCATGGACGATCTCCGTAGAGGGCACAACGGGTCGGGTAGGATAATAACAGCCGTCAAAGTCCTCCACGATGCGTTTGCGGACCTTTTCCGGCGCCCCATCCCGGGCCGTGATGGCCGCGATCGTGCCGTCGGCGTTGTAGGCGATATCGTAGAGGCTGGGGATATAGACGCCCGGGATCTGAGCGGCCTGGCGCAGGAACCGGGGCTTGTCCCAGCCCTCCGCCTTTGCCTTTTGATACAGCTCCAGGACCTCCCGGTCCACGTCCTCCCCCTCGCCCAGAAAGCACAGGTCGAAAAACTCCGCCATGGGTTCGATGTTGCACATACACCCGCCCCCGGCCATGACCAGATGCCGCAGCTCCGGCCGATCGGCGGCCCGCAGGGGGATGCCGCCCCGATCCAGCATGTCCAGCACGGTGGTGTAGGCCATCTCATAGCCGATAGACACGGCGATCACATCAAAATCCGAAAGGGGATCGCCGCTCTCCAGCGCCCACAGCGGGATACCCTCCCGGCGCATGGCGTCGGTTATATCCCCCCAGGGCGCGAATACCCGCTCGCACCACACGCCTGGCATAGCATTCATGATACCGTAAAGGATCTTGAGCCCCAGATTGGACATACCGATCTCGTAGGTGTCGGGAAAGCAGAAAGCCACCCGCACGTCCACCTCCGTCTTATCCTTTACGATCTGGTTATACTCGCCGCCCACATACCGGGCCGGACGCTGTACCTGCCGCAGCAGGGCGTCCATCTTCTCATTCATTTCCATGGTGTACAGTTTACCGCAATTGTGGAAAATTGGCAAGCATTCCCATCCAAATTCCCGCAGCGGCGGCCGCGATGGAGCGGATATAGATCCCCGTGGCCAGCACCCCCAGGGAGCACAGCGTGCCCATGATGCGCAGTATGAGCTGGGCCGACCGCTCCGACATAGTAGTCTCCAGGGCGTACAGGGCAAGCCGCCCCCCGTCCATGGGCAGCACCGGCAGCAGGTTGAACATAGCCGCCAGCAGCGCGATGGCCCCCGTGTAGCAGAGGAAAGGCACGTCCGTGATAAAGCAAAGGACCGCGAAAAAAATAGCGGCCAGCGGGCCTGCCGCCAATATGCCCATCTCCTGCCGGCGGGTGGTCACGCCGCTGTAATCGATCACGGGACCGCAGGCCGAAACCCGGATGCCCCGCACCGTCGCGCCGGTCAGAAACATGGCCGTCAGATGGCCCAGCTCGTGGATCAGCGCAGCTGCACCGAAGGCCGCCAACGCGCCCGGGCCGCCCACGAAATACACGCTGGCCGCCAGCAGCAAAAAGCCGGGACTGACCGTCAGGGCCAGTCCAGCCAAACCGCGGCCTCCTCCGGCAGCCACAGAGAATACTCCTCCTCGCTGACCAGTTCCTGTATGGCCGGCGCGGCCTCCTCCGCCGCCTCCGGCAGGTACAGCCGCAGGCAGACCGCAGCCGCAAACAGCGCGCAGGCGATCATGAGCCGGTGATATGTCATCGTCATCCCTCCCGTACAGGCTATGACCGGCGCGGAATTTTATGCTTGCAATATCACCGCTCAGGTGCTATAATCTTTAAGCCTCGCAGGTGTAGTTCAATGGCAGAACATCAGCTTCCCAAGCTGAATACGAGGGTTCGATTCCCTTCACCTGCTCCATCGGGGTGTAGCGCAGTTGGTAGCGCGCTTGGTTCGGGACCAAGAGGCCGGGTGTTCAAGTCACCTCACTCCGACCAACAGTTGAAAGCCCTGAAACACCTGATACTGCAGGCGTTTCAGGGCTTTCTTCAACCGACGCGGAAAGGAGTTTTCCTTATGCTTGACAAACAGGATCTTCAGGCCATCAAGGAATTGGTGGACACCTCCGTCAATTCCGCCATCACCGCCTCCGAGGAGCGTATGAAGACCTACGTAGACGGATCGATCAATTCTGCCGTCACCGCCTCCGAGGAGCGCACCCAGGCCAAGTTGGACGCAATGGAAGCCAAATTCGACGGCAAGTTCGACGCCATGGATGACAAATTCAACGCCATCGATGCCAAGTTCGAGTCCATAGACGCCAGATTCGACGCCATCGACGGCAAGTTCGATGCTATCGATGCCAAGTTTGAATCCATAGACGCCAGATTCGATGCTATGGAAGCCAAATTCGACGGCAAGCTCGACGCCATGGAAGCTAAATTCGACGGCAAGTTCGACGCCATGGAAGCTAAATTCGACGGCAAGCTCGACGCCATGGAAACTAAATTCGACGGCAAGTTCGACGCCATGGAAACGAAATTCGACTCCAAGCTGGACGCCCTGGAAAATCGTTTCCACGCCTACATCGAGGGCTCCATCATCCCTCAGCTCCAGCTCCTTGCGGAGGGTCATCAGACCATACTGGAGACCCTGGCACCCAAAGACCGGGTGGACGCTTTGGAGGATGATGTGATATTCCTCAAATCCATCGTCAAGTCGCTGATGCAGGAAGTCTCCGACCTCAAAAAGGCACAGTGATCTCCGCCCTGCTTCTATCTATTGCGGGCACATACAGCAAACCGCCGGAAGACGACTGTCCTCCGGCGGTTTGATCCTTTTCAGTCCCCGATCAGCTCCATGATCTCCCGGTGGATGTCCTCCACGGAGCGCATTCTGCCATCCCGCACACAGTGGACCACGGTCCAGCCCAGATGCTCCGCGCAGTACTCCGCCGCCCGGCGGGAGCGGGCCATATACGCCCGGTCCGCCTCGTGGATATCCTCTTTGCTCTCGTCGCCGCCGTATCGCTTCAAAAGAAGCCCCTCCGTCACCGCAGCCTCTGTCTGCAGATAGATCACCCGGTCCGGCGCGGGGATGGCAAGAAGCTCGTACTCAAAATGGAAAAGCCACTCCAAGAAGCCCGGCCACTGTTCCTCCGGGAGTTTGGAGCACTGGTGCACCGCGTTGGAGGTGGTATACCGGTCCGCCACCACAACGCCCCCGTCGCCGTAAAACCAGGCCCAGTCCTTTTTATAGCTGGCGTAGCGGTCCACGGCGTAAAAGCTGGAGGCGGCGTAGGCGTTTACATCCCCCGGCTCATGGCCAAAGTCGCCCCGCAGATACATCTTCACAAGGGCCGACGCTTCACTGTCATAGTTGGGAAAGGATACGGCCATGACCGGCGTGCCGCTGTCCCGCAATGACTCATACAACAGTTTGGCCTGGGTGGCCTTGCCGCTGCCGTCCACACCCTCGATCACGATGAGCTTTCCTCTGTTGTCCATATGGTTCCTCCTGCCCGGACGTCCGCGTCCAGGAAAAAAGGGCAGGTGCTCCTGCCCTTTCCTCTTTCAATCTGTCACTCCGCCGGCGCCTCCGCGTTGGGGTCCGGTTCCGGCGTCGGGAGCACGATGGTCCAGAAATCCTCCGTCATGCTCTCCAAAAACTGCTGCTGTCTGCGCAGAAGCGTGGCGGTGTCCGCGGCATCTCTGAACTCTATGGACAAGGTACCGGCGGCCGCCTCAAGAAAACCGTCCTCCTTTAGCGTATTCTGGAAGACGTCCCCGTAGAAATCCAGCATCTCGTCAGGGGTACCGCCCGGCGCGATGATACAGGTCGCGCTGCCCAGCCACTGGTCATAATATCCAAGCTCACCCAAGGTCGGCGCGTCAGGATAAGCACTGACGGGTTTTTCAGAGAAGACAGCCAGGATCTGCAGATCCTCATCACGCTTCAGCAGATCGTCGATCTCCGCCGTACAGAAGTCGGCCGCGCCGCTGCGTACCGCCTCCACAGCCTCGACCGCGCTGCCGTAATGGGCGGGGCTGTAGGCAAACACTGCCGACTTGGCAAAGGCCTGGGTCGCAATATGCATGGCGCCGCGCTCACCGTTCATGGCCGCCACCAGCTCGCTGGGATGGGCCTGGCCAAACGCGACAAGTTCGTCGACGGTATCGAAGCGGCTGTCATTCTTCCGGACCACGATCGCCGCACAATCGGAGATGAACGAACATACCGCCGTGTACTTCCGCAGATGATAATCCGGCCGGCGGTCCCGGAGGAAATAGTTGAATCCGGGCAGCTCCACCACGCCGAGGGTCATGCCGTCCGGCTCGCGGGCCGCTAACTGCTCCCAGCCGAGCGTACCGCTCTCGCCAACCATATTCTCAAAATAGACAGTTTGTCCGATATATTTTTCGGCATACTGGCACAGCAGACGAGCCTTGGCATCCACGCCCTGGTTCGCTTCGCTGTTGACGACCATGGTGATAGGCATGGTGGGCTTCCAGCCACTCGCCGCGGCGGAGACATCCCCGTCGGACGCCTCTACATCCTCCGTATCCTCATCCTCCTGCGCCGCCTCCGCGTCTTCGCCGACAGGCTCTTCCGTGGCCTCCGCATCCGGGTCTGTCTCTTTATCGCTGCTGCCGGAGCCGCCGCAGGCAGTCAGCGTCAGGGCCATGGTGAATGCCAGAAGCAGAGCCAGAAGGTGTCTTCTCATCTGTCTATTCCTCTCCATAATAACGGTCAGTCGTACTTATTAACCATACCGCACTTTGGGACGAAAATCAATTACAATTTTGCGTTTTTAAAAGTTTTTTCAATAATTATTTAAGCCCTCGCCGCCCAGGCTCTTTTCGTGAACAAAAGGACGCCGCCCTGTCCGGCGGCGTCCTTACCGATTTAGAACAGCCCGGAGATGACGCCCCGATCGTCCACGTCGATCTTCTCCGCCGCGGGCACCCGGGGCAGGCCCGGCATGGTCATGATGTCCCCGGTCAGGACCACCACGAAGCCGGCGCCGGCAGAGACCTTGACCTCCTTCACCGTGACGGTGAAGCCCTCCGGCGCTCCCAGCTTGGCCGGATCGTCGGAAAAGCTGTACTGGGTCTTGGCGATGCACACGGGCAGGCCGCCGAAGCCCAGCTCGGTCAGCCGGGCGATCTGCTTCTGTGCCGCCGGCAGTACGCTGATCCCCGCGCCGCCGTAGACCTTTTGGGCCACGGCCTCGATCTTCTTCTCCAGGGGCAGGTCCAATTCATAGCTGAAACGGAAGTCCGGCTTCTCCTCGCCGCAGACCCGGACCACCTCCGTCGCCAGGTCCATGGCCCCCGCGCCGCCCTTGGCCCAGAAGTCGCCCAGCACGGCCTTCACACCCAGCTGCCGGCAGCCGGCGATCACCTGCTCCACTTCCGCGTCCGTGTCCGTGGGGAACCGGTTCACCGCCACCACGCAGGGCAGGCCGTAGACGTTTTTGATGTTGCTCACATGCCGCAAAAGGTTCGGCATGCCCTTTTCCAGGGCCGACAGGTCCTCATGGCCCAGGTCTGTCTTGGCAAGGCCCCCATGCATTTTCAAGGCCCGGATGGTGGCCACCACCACCACGGCCGAGGGGGTCAGGCCGGCGTACCGGCACTTGATGTCCAGGAATTTCTCCGCCCCCAGGTCCGCGCCGAAGCCGGCCTCGGTGACGGCGTAATCGCCCAGCTTCATAGCCATCCGGGTCGCCAGCACACTGTTGCAGCCGTGGGCGATGTTGGCGAAAGGTCCCCCGTGGACGAAGGCCGGGGTCCCCTCCAGGGTCTGGACCAGATTGGGCTTCAAAGCGTCCTTCAAAAGGGCCGCCATGGCCCCCACGGCTTTCAGGTCCTTTGCCGTTACCGGCGCGCCGTCGTAGGTATAGGCCACCACGATCCGGCCCAGACGCTCTTTCAGATCGTGGATGGAGCTTGCCAGACAGAACACCGCCATGATCTCCGTGGCCACGGTGATGTCGTAGCCGTCCTCCCGGGGCACCCCATTGACCTTGCCGCCGATGCCGTCGATCACGTGGCGCAGCTGCCGGTCGTTCATGTCCACGCACCGCTTCCAGACCACGGTCTTGGGGTCGATATGCAAGGCGTTGCCCTGGTAGATGTGGTTATCCAGCATGGCGGCAAGCAGGTTATTGGCCGCGCCGATAGCGTGGAAGTCCCCGGTGAAATGCAGGTTTATATCCTCCATGGGCACCACCTGGGCGTACCCGCCGCCGGCGGCCCCACCCTTGACGCCGAACACGGGGCCCAAAGAGGGCTCCCGCAGGGCCAGGACGGCGTTCTTGCCGATCCGGCGCAGGCCGTCTGCCAGGCCGATGCTGGTGGTGGTCTTGCCCTCGCCCGCCGGGGTGGGGGTGATGGCCGTCACCAGGATCAGCTTGCCATCGGGCCGGGGGCATTCGTCCAGCAGGGCGTAGTCCACCTTGGCCTTATACTTGCCGTAGGGCTCCAGATACTTTTCATCCACGCCGGCCCGCTCCGCGATAGCGCCGATGGGCTCCATCACATTGGCCTGGGCGATCTCGATATCGGTCATATTGGTCCTCCTCCTTATCGTTTAACGATCATTTGATAGCGCTTGTGTTACGCAGCGTCACGTCGTGATAGCCGCCCTCCACGATGCTGGTCTCGGATACCAGCGTCAGCTTGGCGTCCCGCTGCAGGGACGGGATATCGGTGACGCCGCAGTTGCACATGGTGGACTTCACCTTGTAAAGGGTCATCTGCACGTTCTCATGCAGGCCGCCGGCGTAGGTGACATAGCTGTCCACACCTTCCTCGAAGCTGAGGCCCTCGCCGCCGCCCAGGTCGTACCGCTGCCAGTTCCGGGCCCGGTTGGAGCCCTCGCCCCAGTACTCCTTCACATAGGTGCCGTTGACGTTCAGCCTGGGGGTGGGGCTCTCATCGAAGCGGGCGAAATACCGGCCCAGCATCACAAAGTCCGCGCCCATGGCCAGAGCCAGCGTGATGTGGTGGTCGTGGACGATGCCGCCGTCGGAGCACAGCGGCACGTACACGCCGGTCTCCTTATAATACTCGTCCCGGGCCTTGGCGACCTCGATGACCGCCGTGGCTTGGCCCCGGCCGATGCCCTTGGTCTCCCGGGTGATGCAGATGGAACCGCCGCCGATGCCGATCTTCACGAAGTCCGCTCCGGCGTCCGCCAGAAACCGGAAGCCCTCCGCGTCCACCACGTTGCCCGCGCCTACTTTCACGCTCTCGCCGTAGTGCTCCCGGATCCAGGCGATGGTGTTTTTCTGCCAGATGGAATGGCCCTCGGAGGAGTCGATGCACAGCACGTCCGCTCCGGCCTCCACCAGGGCGGGGACCCGTGTGGCATAGTCTCGGGAGTTGATGCCCGCCCCCACCAGCAGCCGTTTTTTCGTGTCCAGCAGCTCGTCGGGGTTCTCCTTGTGGCTGGCGTAGTCCTTGCGGAAGACGAAATAGGCCAGTCTCCCGTCGTCGGTGATGATGGGCAGGCAGTTGAGCTTGTTCTCCCAGATGATGTCGTTGGCGGTCTTGAGGCTGGTGCCGTCCGGGGCTGTGACCAGCTTTTCAAAGGGCGTCATGAAGTCCCGGACCACCTCGTCGGTGGACATGCGGCTGATGCGGTAGTCCCGGCTGGTGACAAGGCCCAGCAGCTTGCCGTTCGCCGTGCCGTCGTCGGTGACGGCCACGGTGGAAAAGCCGTTTTTGGCTTTCAGAGCCAGGATGTCGCCCAAGGTGGCGTCCGGGGTCACGTTGGAGGCGCTGACCACGAAACCGGACTTGTGGTTCTTCACCCGGGCCACCATGGCGGCCTCGTCCTCCACGGACTGGGAGCCGTAGATGAAGGAGATGCCTCCCTCCCGGGCCAGGGCGATGGCCAGGGTGTCGTTGGAGACGGACTGCATGATGGCGGAGGTCAGGGGGATGTTCAGGGCGATGGCGGGCTCTTCTCCCATTTTATACCGCACCAGCGGGGTCTTCAGGCTGATGTTATCCGGAACGCATTTCTCGGACGTATAGCCGGGGATGAGCAGATACTCGCTGAAGGTGTGGGACGGTTCGCTGTAAAAGTGTGCCATATGCTGTCTCCTTTCAATCGTTCACCTGAAAATACCGTACCGCGGCCCGGAACATGCCCATGTCGTACCGGCCCGGTACGTTCTTGTAAAGGCTCTCTCCGATGCGCTCGGAGTGGCCCATCTTGCCGAATACCCGCCCGTCGGGGGACGTGATGCCCTCCACCGCCAGGACGGACCCGTTGGGGTTGAAGCGGATGTCCATGGTGGGCTGGCCCGCCAGGTCCACATACTGGGTGGCGATCTGGCCGTTGGCGGCCAGGTCCTTTATGAGCTGCTCCGACGCCAAAAACCGGCCCTCCCCGTGGGAGATGGGGACGGTGTAGATCTGCCCCGGCTTCGTCTCCGCCAGCCAGGGGGACTTGTTGGAGGCGATCCGGGTCCGCACCAGCCGGGACTGGTGCCGGCCGATGGGGTTGAAAGTCAGCGTGGGGGCGTTCTCGTCCGCGTCCACGATCCGGCCGTAGGGCACCAGCCCCAGCTTCACCAACGCCTGGAAGCCGTTGCAGATACCGGCCATCAGGCCGCCCCGCTTATCCAGCAGATCCTCCACCCCGGCCCGGATGGCGCCGTTGCGGAAAAAGGCGGTGATGAACTTGCCGGACCCATCCGGCTCGTCGCCGCCGGAGAAGCCCCCGGGAATAAATACCATCTGGGCGGTATCCAGCGCCTTGGCGAACCGGTCCGCGGACCGGGCGATGTGCTCCGCCGTCAGATTCGACACCACGCGGATCACCGGCTCCGCCCCGGCGTCCGCCAGGGCCCGGGCCGTGTCGTACTCGCAGTTGGTGCCGGGGAACACCGGGATCAGCACCCGGGGCCTGGCCGCCAGGACCACCGGGCTCGGCCGGCAGGCGGCGGCAAAGGAGAAGGCGGGGATATCCCGCTTTTCCGTGGGGATATTGCAGGGGTACACCGGCTCCAACTTGTCCTCATAGAGGCTCTGCAGCCGGTCCAGAGCCACGCTCTCGCCGGCCAGCGTCAGGACCGGCTCCGCCATGGTATGGCCCAGCGTCATGCCCTCCGCCGGAACGCCGTCCGCCAGCTCCGCTACGAACGCGCCGTAGGCGTAGCCGAAGATATCCGGCAAGGTCACGTCCGGCTCATAGGCGAAGCCCAGACCGTTGCCCAGGCACATCTTCAGCACGGCCTCCGCCACGCCCCCGTGGCCCGGCGTATACACCGCCAGGGCCCGGCCGGACACGGTCAGGTCGTGGACTTTTTTATAAAGCTCCTTCAAGCTGTCGGTCTTCGGCAGACCCTGCCCGTCCGTCTCGGGCCGGAGCAGGACCACCGTATGGTCCGGGCCCTTGAACTCGTTGGAAATCACCTCGCCGGTCTTTCCCGTGGTGACGGCGAAGCTCACCAGGGTGGGCGGTACGGTCAGCTTTTCAAAGGTGCCGGACATGGAGTCCTTGCCGCCGATGGCGGCCACCCCCAGGCCCATCTGGGCCCGGAACGCCCCCAGCAAGGCCGCCAAAGGATCGCCCCAGCGGGCTGGGTCCTGGCCGGGCTTGGCGAAATACTCCTGGAACGTCAGATACACGTCCTCAAAGGCCGCGCCTGTGGCAATCAGCTTGGAGACCGATTCCACCACCGCCAGATAGGCCGCGTGATAGGGGCTCTTCTCCCCGATGGCCGGGTCAAAGCCCCAGCTCATGAACGAGCAGGTATCGGTGTGGCCCCGCTCCAGGCTGATCTTGTGGACCATGGCCTGGATGGGGGTCTGCTGGTACTTGCCCCCAAAGGGCATGAGCACCGTTCCCGCGCCGATGGTGGAGTCGAACCGCTCGGAAAGCCCCCGCCGGGAGCACACGGAAAGGTCCCCCGCCAGGGCCTCATAGCCCCCGGCAAAGCTGTCGGGGACGGCCTTTTGCCAGTCCTGTGCCTTGTTGGGACAGATAGAGATGTGCTTTTCAGCGCCGTTGGTGTCGAGGAAAGCCCGGGCCACGTCCACCACCACCCGGCCGTTCCAGGTCATGGTCAGCCGGGGCTCGGCCTTCACTGTGGCGATAACGGTCGCCTCCAGGTTCTCCCCGTCGGCAAGCTCACAAAAGCGCTTCGCGTCCTCCGGGGCCACCACCACGGCCATGCGCTCCTGGCTCTCGGAGATGGCAAGCTCCGTTCCGTCCAGGCCCTCGTATTTCTTAGGGACCTTGGACAGGTCTATATCCAGCCCGTCGGCCAGCTCCCCCACCGCCACGGATACGCCGCCGGCGCCGAAGTCGTTGCAGCGCTTGATGAGCCGGGAGGCCTCGGGGCTGCGGAAAAGCCGCTGGAGCTTCCGCTCCTCGGGGGCGTTGCCCTTTTGCACCTCGGAGGCCATGGTGGTCAGAGATTTCTTATTGTGGCTCTTGGACGAACCCGTGGCCCCGCCGATGCCGTCCCGGCCGGTGCGGCCGCCCAGCAAAATGACCACGTCCCCCGGCTGGGGCCGTTCCCGGCGCACGTTGGCCGCCGGGGCCGCGGCGATGACCGCGCCGATCTCCATGCGCTTGGCGGCGTAGCCGTCGTGATAGAGCTCGTCCACCATGCCCGTGGCCAGGCCGATCTGGTTGCCGTAGGAGGAATAGCCCGCCGCGGCGGTGGTCACCAGCTTCCGCTGGGGAAGCTTGCCGGGGATGGTCTGATCCACCGGCCGCAGCGGGTCCGCCCCGCCGGTGACCCGCATGGCCGCGTAGACATAGCTGCGGCCGCTGAGGGGGTCCCGGATGGCCCCGCCGATGCAGGTGGCCGCGCCGCCGAAGGGCTCGATCTCCGTGGGGTGGTTGTGGGTCTCGTTTTTGAATAGCAGAAGCCAGTCCTGGCTCTCCCCGTCCACCTGCACCTTGATCTTCACCGTGCAGGCGTTGATCTCCTCCGACTCGTCCAGCTTGTCCAGCTCCCCCCGGGCACGCAGCGCCTTGGCGGCGATGGTGCCGATGTCCATGAGGGTCACCGGCTTCGCCTCCCGCCCCAGCTCTTTCCGGACCGACAGATACTCGTCGTAGGCCTGCTGTAAATACTCGTCCGCGAAAGCCACATCGTCCACGATGGTGTTGAAGGTGGTATGGCGGCAGTGATCGGACCAGTAGGTGTCGATCATGCGGATCTCCGTGATAGTGGGGTCCCGCCTTTCGCCCCGGAAATAGTCCTGGCAGCAGCGGATGTCCCCCAGATCCATGGCAAGGCCCTTTTCGGCGATGAACGCATCAAGCCCCGCCTCGTCCAGGTCCCGGAAGCCCGTCAGGGTAGCTACCGTCTCCGGCACGTCGTACCGCATTGCCAGGGTCTCCACCGGGTCCAGGCCGGCAAGCCGGCTCTCCACCGGGTTGATGACGTAGCCCTGGACCTTTGCCAGGTCCTCCGCCGTCAGCGGGCCGTAGAGCATATATACCTTGGCGGTGCGCACCGCAGGCCGCTCCCCCTGGGACAGGATCTGGATGCACTGGGCGGCGCTGTCCGCCCGCTGGTCATACTGGCCGGGCAGATATTCCACGGCGAACACCGCCGCGCCATCGGCCGCCGGCAGATCGAAGCGCACGTCGTCCAGCTGGGGCTCGGACAGAACCGTATTCACCGCGTAGTCGAAAAGCCCCCGGTCAATGTCCTCCAGGTCGTACCGGTTCAGGATGCGTACCCGCTCCAACGCCCGGACCCCCAGAAACTCCCGGATATCCTCCGCCAGAGCCGCCGCCTCGTGGGCCAGCCCCGGCTTTTTCTCCACATAGACCCGATATACCATACCCGTCTCCTGTCAGTTTTTGATGGCTTTCATGGCCCGCGCGCCGATGTCATGCCGGTAAAAGGCGTTGGCAAAGTGGACCTTCTCCACGCCGGCGTAGGCCGCCCGGACGGCCGCCGGCAGCGTGTCCGCCACCGCGGTCACCCCCAGCACCCGGCCGCCATTAGTGAGCAGTTTTCCCCCATCTCCAGCCAGCTTCGCCCCGGCCACATAGACCTGGGCCCCTATGCCGGCGTCATAGGTGATCTCATAGCCCTTTTCGTAGCTCTCCGGATACCCCTGGCTCGCCATAACGACGCAGCAGGCGCTCTTGTCCGCAAAGCGGACCTCCGTCTCCGCCAGGGTCCCGTTCCGGCAGGCCAGCATGGCCGTGAGCAGATCGCTCTCCATCAGCGGCAGGACCACCTGGGTCTCCGGGTCCCCGAAACGGCAGTTGTACTCGATGACCTTGGGCCCGTCGGGGGTGAGCATCAGCCCGAAGTAGAGGCAGCCTTTGAAAGGCCGCCCCTCCGCCGCCATGGCGGCGATGGTGGGCTGGAAGATGGTCCGCATACACCGGTCGGCGATATCGGCGGTGTAATAGGGGTTGGGGGCCACGGTGCCCATGCCCCCGGTGTTCAGGCCCTGGTCCCCGTCGTGGGCCCGCTTGTGGTCCATGGACGACACCATGGGCTTGACGGTCACCCCGTCGGTGAAGGCCAGCACGGATACCTCCGGGCCGGTGAGAAATTCCTCCACCACGATCTGGTCGCCGCTGGCGCCGAATTTTTTGTCCTCCATGATGGATCGGACGGCTTCGGCCGCCTCGGCCCGGGTCTGGCAGATCAGCACGCCCTTGCCCAAAGCCAGGCCGTCGGCCTTCACCACCGTGGGAAGCGGCGCCGTCTCCACATAGGCCAATGCCTTGGCAGGATCGTCAAAGACCGCATAGGACGCGGTAGGGATGCCGTATTTTTTCATGAGGTTTTTGGAAAAGACCTTGCTGCCCTCGATGACGGCGGCCTTCTTGTCCGGACCGAAGCAGGGCACGCCAGCCGCCTCCAGCGCGTCCACCATCCCCAGGGCCAGAGGATCGTCCGGGGTGACCACCGCGAAGTCGACGGCGTTTTCCTTTGCAAAACGCACCGCGCCCTTTATGTCCTTGGCGCCGATATCCACGCACACCGCGTCCGTGGCGATGCCTCCGTTGCCGGGCAGGGCATAGATGGTCTCCACGGCGGGATTTTCTTTCAGCTTCCGGATGACGGCGTGTTCCCGGCCGCCGCTGCCGATGACCATGAGCTTCATAAAGGGGTCCTCCCTGCTATCAGTGGTGGAACAGCCGCATGCCCGTAAAGGCCATGACGATGCCGTACTTGTCCGCCGTCTCGATCACGTTGTCGTCCCGGATGGAGCCGCCCGGCTCCGCGATATAGGCCACGCCGGACTTCCGGGCCCGCTCCACGTTGTCCCCAAAGGGGAAGAACGCGTCGCTGCCCACGGTGACGCCGGACTGGGTTGCGATCCAGGCTTTCTTCTCCGCCGCCGTCAAAGGCGCGGGCTTTTCGGCAAACACCCGCTGCCAGGCGCCGTCGGCCAGTACGTCCTCGTACTCGTCGGAGATATACACATCGATGGCATTGTCCCGATCCGGCCGGCGCACGTCCGGCTTAAAGGGCAGATTCAGCACCTTTTCATGCTGGCGCAGGTACCAGTTGTCAGCCTTGCTCCCCGCCAGGCGGGTGCAGTGGATGCGGCTCTGCTGGCCGGCTCCCACGCCGATGGCCTGACCGTCCTTCACATAGCAGACGGAGTTGGACTGGGTGTACTTGAGGGTGATGAGGGCCACGGTCATGTCCACCGCAGCCTCGGGAGGCAGGTCCTTGTTTTTCGTCACGATGTTGGCAAAGGCGTCCGCCGTGATCTTATAGTCGTTGCGGCCCTGCTGGAAGGTGACGCCGTACACATCCTTGCGCTCCACCGGGGCGGGCACATAGGCCGGGTCGATCTTCACCACGTTGTAATTGCCCTTTTTCTTGGTCTTCAAGATAGCCAGGGCCTCGGGGGTATAGTCCGGGGCGATGACGCCGTCGGACACCTCCTCTTTCAGGTACCGGGCCGTGGCCTCGTCGCAGGGGTCGCTGAGGGCCGACCAGTCCCCGTAGGAGCACAGCCGGTCCGCCCCTCGGGCCCGGATGTAGGCGCAGGCGATGGGAGAAAGCGCCGCCGCCGGGTCCACGAAATATATCTTCTTATCTACATCGGAAAGGGGCTTGCCCACGGCGGCTCCCGCCGGGGAGACGTGCTTGAAGCTGGCGGCGGCGGGCAGGCCCGTGGCCTCCTTGAGCTCCTTTACAAGCTGCCAGGCGTTGAAGGCGTCCAGGAAGTTGATGTACCCCGGCTTGCCGTTCAGCACCTCAATGGGCAGATCGCTCCCGTCCGCCATGAAGATGCAGGAGGGCTTCTGGTTGGGGTTGCAGCCGTATTTCAGTTCCAGTTCGTTCATGATCTCTCCCTCTCAGTCGGTGTGTTTGTTCACGATCACTGTGTCCCGCTCCCCGGTCTCCAGGTCGATATAGGACACGTACAGGGACACCTTGTTGTCCTCGTTCAGACCCGCCCAGACCTGCTCCGCCAGGGCCGCCGCGTCCGGCGCGTCCAGGGTCACCGGGGCGGGCTCTCCCTGATAGGAGGGCAGCGGGTCCCCGTCGGCCGCGTAGGTGTGGATGATGTGGCCCAGGCCGGCCTGGGGGCTGTCGTACTCGTAAAAATACCGGCAGCAGCAGGCCGGGTCCCCGTCCAGACTCTTCAAAATGGACAGCTTGTAGCTGCCGTCCGGGCTCATCAGCCCGGAGATGCGGGGCGTCCAGTTGGGTCCGTCCGGCTCGAATTCCCGGGTCCGCAAGGCGGCGGCAAAGGTCTGCCCCGCCCGCAGGGCGTCCCGGATGGTGTCGGTCTGGTCCCCGTTGGTGACCACAGTGCCCCGGCCCACGGTCCGGACCGGGTGATAGATGATCAGGCTGGGGTCCGACATCTTGGCCGGGTCGTGGGCCTGGGTGCGTATGCCGTCGTCGGTCTGGACAAACACCCGGTTGCGGCTGTTGACGCTGCGGCCCATGATGAAGTAGACGATCACGGCCTTTTTGCCGTCGGCACTGCGGCCCAGGGCGATGCCCCGGCCGGGATAGGACCTGGCGCTCAAATAGGTTTTCAGATCAGTGGGCATGCTCTTTCCTTTCTGCGATGTCCGCGGCCACCATCTCCGCCGCTTGGGGCAGGATGATCCACTCCGCCTGTTCCATGACCCGCCGCTGCAATTTCTCCGGCGTGTCTCCCTCTTCGATCATGACGGGCTTCTGCAAGAGGATGCGCCCCCCGTCGGGTATCTCGTTGACGAAATGCACCGTGGCCCCCGTCACCTTCACCCCCCGGGCCAAGGCCGCCTCGTGGACCTTCAGGCCGTAATAGCCCTTGCCGCAGAAAGACGGGATCAGCGCCGGGTGGACGTTCAGTATCCGCTCCGGGAACCGATCGGTGAAATCCTTACTCAAAATGCTCATGAACCCCGCCAGCACGATCATCTCCGCGCCGTGTTGGTCCAGGGCCTTTAAAAGAGCCGTCTCGAAAGCCGCCTGGCTGCCAAGCTCCTTCCGGGAGCACACCACAGCCGGTACCCCGGCCTTTTCCGCCCGGGTCAGGGCGTAGGCCCCCGGCTGGCTGGATACCACCAGCACGATCCGGCCCGAATGGAGCTTGCCGGCCGCCTCGGCGTCCAGCAGGGCCTGCAGATTGGTGCCGCCGCCGGAGACGAACACGGCGATGCGGGTCTTTGTCATAGAAGCTGCACCCTCTCTCCGCCGGAGACGATCTCCCCCAGAGCATAGGCGTCCACGCCGCTGGCCCGGAGGATATCCAACGCCTTGTCCGCGTCCGCCGCCGGAACGGTGACGGTCATGCCCACGCCCATATTGAAGGTGTTGAACATGTCCCGCTCCGGGATACCGCCCGTCTTTTGGATCAGCTCGAAGATGGGCGGAGTCTTCACCGCCGCCTTTTCGATCCGGGCGGCCAGGCCATCCGGGATGCTCCGGGGGATGTTCTCATAAAAGCCCCCGCCGGTGATGTGGCTGACGCCTTTTACCCGCACCCGCTCAAGCAGGGCCAACACCGGCTTCACATAGACCCGGGTGGGGGTCAGCAGGGTCTCCCCCAGCGTCCCGCCCAGCTCGTCATAACGCTTGTCCAGGTTTTCCGGATGCGCGTCCAGGTCAAAAACCTTCCGCACCAGGGAAAAGCCGTTGGAGTGGACGCCCGTGGAGGGCAGCGCCAGCAGCGCGTCCCCCGCCTTGGTGGCGGCGTTATCCAGTATTTTGCTCTTGTCCACGGCCCCCACGGTGAAGCCCGCCAGGTCGTAGTCGTCCGCCGGCATGACGCCGGGGTGCTCGGCGGTCTCGCCGCCCACCAGAGCGCAGCCGGCCTGGACGCAGCCCTCGGCCACCCCCGCCACGATGGCGGCGACGCGCTCCGGGACGTTCCTGCCGCAGGCAATGTAGTCCAGGAAGATCAGGGGCTTGGCCCCGGCGCAGACCACGTCGTTGACGCACATGGCCACGCAGTCGATGCCCACGGTGTCGTGCTTGTCCAGGTACTGGGCGACGCGCAGCTTGGTGCCCACCCCGTCGGTGCCGGAGATCAGCACCGGATGGGTCATGCCCGTCAGGTCCGGCTCGAAAAGCCCGCCGAAGCCGCCCACGCCTCCCAGCACGCCGGGGATGGCGGTGCGGGCGATGTGGCCTTTCATCAGCTCAACAGCCTCATAACCGGCGGTGATGTCCACTCCGGCGGCGGCATAGCTGGCGGAAAAGCTCTCCTTATTCATCCCGGCCCCTCCCCTCGCTGATCTTGTACTCAAAGCGGCTCTTGGCGCTGTTGGTGGGTATGGCGGTGGGGTAATTATTGGTAAAACAGGCGTCGCAGTAGCCCTGGCAGTCCGGGCCGCCCAGCAGCCAGGGAAGTTCTTCCGCCGGCAGATACCCCAGGCTGTCCGCACCGATGATGGCGGCGGTCTCCTCCACCGTGTGGTGACAGGCGATCAGATTGTCCCGGGAGTCGATGTCCGTGCCGTAGTAGCAGGGATTCAAAAACGGCGGCGCGGAGATGCGCATATGGACCTCGGCCGCGCCGGCCTCCCGCAGCAGCCGCACGAACCGGGCGCTGGTGGTGCCCCGGACGATGGAGTCGTCCACCACCACCAGCCGCTTGCCCCGGACCGCGCTGGACACGGGGTTCAGCTTGATGCGCACCAGGTCCTCCCGGGCGGTCTGCCCCGGGGCGATGAACGTGCGGGCGATGTACTTGTTCTTGATGAAACCCACCCCGTAGGGGATGCCGGAGGCTCGGGCGTAGCCCAGGGCCGCGTCGATGCCGGAGTCCGGCACGCCGATGACCAGATCCGCCTCCGCCGGATGGCGCGCCGCCAGCCGCTCCCCGGCCCGGAGCCGGGCCTCATGGACGCTGACCCCGTCGATGACGGAGTCGGGCCGGGCAAAATAGATATGCTCAAAGATACAGATCTTCTTGGGGGCCTTGCCGCAGTGGTCCCGGATGCTGGTGACCCCGTCCTTGGAGAACATGACGATCTCCCCCGGGTCCAGGTCCCGGATGAACGCGGCGTTCACCGCCTCCAGGGCGCAGGTCTCCGACGCCACCACATAGGCCCCGTCCTCCCGCTGGCCGTAGCACAATGGCCGGAAGCCGTTCTCGTCCCGGACCGCCAGCAGCTTGGAGGGGCTCATGATCACCATGGAATAGGCCCCCTTGATCAGGAACATGGCCTGGTTCACCGCCTGCTCGATGGAGGGGGCGGTGAGCCGCTCCTTGGTGATCACGTAGGAGATGACCTCCGTGTCGCTGGTGGAGTGGAAGATGGACCCCTGCAGCTCCAAGGCCCGGCGCAGCTCGGCGGAGTTGACCAGATTCCCGTTATGGGCCAAGGCCATGCGTCCCTTGATGTGGTTGACCACCATGGGCTGGCAGTTCTCCCGGCCGTTGCCGCCGGTGGTGCCGTAGCGGACGTGGCCCACGGCCATATTCCCCTCCGGCAGACGGCCCAGCGCCTGGGGCGTGAATACCTCGCTGACGATCCCCAGGTCCTTGTAAAAGCTGAAAAGGCCGTCGTCGTTGATGACGATGCCGCAGCTCTCCTGGCCCCGGTGCTGCAGGGCGTACAGGCCGTAATAGGCCGTGGGTGCAAGGGGCCCGCGCTCCGGCGCGTAAATACCCAGCACGCCGCACTCTTCGTGGATGTTGCTCATGATCCCTTTCTCTCAGCCCAAAATGCGCTTCATCATCTCGGCGTAGGCGTCCTCCACCCCGCCCAGGTCCCGGCGGAAACGGTCCTTGTCCAGCTTCTCATGGGTGGTGCTGTCCCAGAACCGGCAGGTGTCGGGGCTGATCTCGTCGGCCAGCACCAGCTTGCCGTCGGATGTCTTGCCGAATTCCAGCTTGAAGTCGATCAGATCCACGTTCACCGCCTTGAAAAAGGCCTTCAGCACGTCGTTGACCTTGAAGGCCATGGCCTTGATGGTGTCCAGCTCCTCCGGCGTGCACAGCTTCAGGGCCAGGGCGTGGTAGTCGTTGATGAGCGGATCGCCCAGGTCGTCGTTTTTATAGGAGGTCTCAAAGGTGGGCGCGTCGAACACGATGCCCTCCTCCACCCCGTACCGCTTGGCAAAGCTGCCGGCGGACACGTTGCGGATGATGACCTCCAGGGGCACGATGGTCACCTTTCGCACCACCGTCTCCCGGTCGCTCAGCTCCTTCACGAAGTGGGTGGGCACGCCCTCTTTTTCCAGAAGCTGCATCAGATAGTTGGTCACCCGGTTGTTGATGGCCCCCTTGCCGGCGATCTGGCCCTTTTTCAGGCCGTTGAAGGCGGTGGCGTCGTCCTTGTAGGAGACGATGACCAGATCCGGGTCCTGGGTGGCGTAGACCTTTTTGGCCTTGCCCTCGTAAAGCTGTTCTTTCTTTTCCATGATATGTCCTCCCAAAAAGTGGTGATGTCAGTCGTGGTTGAACCGGGCCTCCAGGTCGGCGTTCTTCGCCAGGACCTTTTCCCGTTCCACGGCCCGGGCCGCGGTCAGCTTCTCCGCCAGAGCCTCGTCCGACAGGGCCAGTATCTGCACGGAAAGCAGCGCGGCGTTGACGGCCCCGTCTATCCCGACGGTGGCTACCGGGATGCCGGAGGGCATCTGCACCGTGGACAGGAGGGCGTCAACGCCGTCTAACGCTTTTGATTTTAAGGGTATACCCACCACGGGCAGGGTGGTGTTGGCGGCCAGGGCCCCGGCCAGGTGTGCCGCCATGCCGGCGGCGGCGATGATCACGCCGAAACCGGCGTCCTTGGCCCCCCGGGCAAAGTCCCGGGCCTGGTCCGGCGTCCGGTGGGCGGAGAACACATGCACCTCATAGCCCACGCCGTACTCATCCAGCTTGGCGGCAGCCTTCTCCACAACGGGCAGATCGCTGTCGCTGCCCATGATGATGGCCACTTTTTTCATTTAAAGCACTCCTTTAAAACACTCAGAGCAGCCCTGTTTATCCTCACAGAGCTGCCCAGACGGTCGGCATAAAAACAATGAAATTGGCTCCCCTGCGTGCCTCGCGTCCCGTCAGTTGCCAACTCACACCTGTATCATTGTGGATAACATTATAACAAACCGCCCAACGGAAAGTCAATTCATCCCGTTCCTTCCGGAAGGACAATATTCTGCCAATAAAATGGTAATTTTTAGCCATTATGACCAGTTTGTACGATCCCATTTTTTCGGCGCTCAAAGGGCCGTTTTCGACATATGCGTAACAAAATGACACCATTTTTAACTTGTCCGACCGGATGCGGTAGTGTAGTATATAATCAAGGAAATTTGGGCTTCTTTCGTCTTTTGACATAGGAGAGGATTCGATGGACCTGTTTTATAAGATCATCGCCCTGCTGGGCGGGCTGGCCATGTTCCTGTACGGCATGCGGGTCATGGGCGACGGGCTGAAAAGCTGCTCCGGCAGCGCCATGAAGGCGGCCCTGGCCAAGGTCACCGGCAGTCCCGCTCTGGGGTTTCTTCTGGGCATGCTGGTCACCTGCATGATCCAGAGCTCCACCGCCACCATCGTGCTGACGGTTGGCCTGGTGGGCGCGGGCTTTCTCACTTTCCGCCAGTCCATCGGAATCGTGCTGGGGGCCAACGTGGGCACTGCCATCACCGCCCAGATCATCCGCCTCATGGACGTGCAGGCCGGCTCCAGCAGCATACTGTACCTGTTTAACGCAGAAAATCTGGCGCCCCTGGCCCTGATCGCCGGCATCGTGATGATCATGTTCGTCAAGCGCAGCTCCGCCCAGAACATTGGCACCATCGCCATAGGCTTTGGGGTACTGTTCATGGGGCTGATTTTCATGAGCGACGCGGTCAGCTCCTTCGGCGCGGGCCTGAGCGGCCTTCTCACCGCCTTTGAGGGCAACTACTTCCTGGGCTTCTTGGCCGGTACCGCCGTCACCGGCGTCATTCAAAGCTCCTCCGCCGTGATCGGTATTTTGCAGTCGTTCGCAAGCTCCGTAGGCGTGCGCTTTTGCGGCGTGGTGGCCGTGATCATCGGCGTGAACATCGGCGACTGCCTGACCACCTTTTTGGTCTGCCGCATCGGGGCCAAGCCGGAGCAGATCCGCACGGTGACGGTCCATGTGATCTACAACATCTGCGCCGCGGTGCTGATCTCCGCGGCTCTGGCCATTGCCCGCAGCACGGGGCTGGTGGGCGACGGTCTCTGGTACGCCACCCTGGACTCCGGCGGCGTGGCCAACGTCCACGGCCTGTTCCGGCTGATACCGGCGGTGCTGTTCCTCCCCCTGTCGGGGGTATTTGCCAGACTGGCGGAAAAGCTGGTGCCGGACAAGCCCGCCCCGCCGGAGTATCTGGACATCGTGGAGAATCTCCGGGAACTGGATGCCCACCTGGTCACCAACCCCCGCATCGCCCTGGACCAGTCCGCCCACCTGATCGGCCACATGGCGGACGTGGCCGTCAGCAACTTCTCCATCGCCACCGAGCAGCTTTTCGATTTCGATCCCAAACGCACTGAACGCATCGCCCGGCGGGAGGAACTGCTGGACCGGATGGCGGACGCCACCAACCAGTATATCGTAGACCTGGCGCCCCATGTGATGCAGGATGCGGATAACCGCAACCAGAACTTCCAGATCAAGGCCCTCACCTGCTTTGAGCGCATCGGCGACCTGGCCGTGAGCATCGAGCACGACGGCCAGAGCCTGCACGCCGACACCGTGAAACCCATGTCCGACCCGGCCCGGCAGGACCTGCAAAACGCCATCAGCGCGGTGAACGACATTCTGAAGCTGTCGGTGGCCGCTTTCAAAAACAACGACATCGCCCGGGCCCGGGCGGTGGAGCCCCTGGAGGAGGTCATCGACGACCTGATCGAAGCCATGAAGGCCCGGCACGTGGCCCGCATGACCAAGGGCGTGTGCGACGTGGTCACCGGCATCACCTATCAGAACGTGCTGCAGAGCCTGGAGCGGGCCTCCGACCAGTGCTCGGATCTGGCGGTGTACATCCTCAGCCGGGAGGACAGCGCCATCACCGGTCAGGAGCACCAGTATCTGCACGACCTGCACCACTCCGATAACGAGGCCTACCGGCGGCTGTTCCGGGAAAACTACGAAAAGTACTTCCGGGAGCCCTAGACGGAGACCAGTCAGGAAAAGTCTTGACAATCCCGCCGGCCGCGCCTATAATAAGCACAAGAGCAAAGACGTTCTGCGAAACGCCTTTGCTCTTTTTTTGCAGCAAACAAGGAGAAAAGCATCATGTGCGGTATCATGGGATTTACCAAAAGGACCCTGACAAAAGAACAATTGCGACCCTACTTTGACCGGACCTGCTTCCGGGGCCCGGATATGACCCGGGTGGAGGAAGCCGGCGGCGGGTGGCTGTGCTTTCACCGGCTGGCCATCATGGGCCTGCACCCGGACGGGATGCAGCCATTCCACCTGGACGGGGACATGGCGGTGTGCAACGGGGAGATATACCTGTTCCGGCCCCTGAAAGCGGAGCTTGCCAGGGAATACACGTTCCACAGCCAGTCGGACTGCGAGATCATCCTGCCCCTCTACCGGAAATACGGCCTGGACATGTTCGCCATGCTGGACGCGGAATTCGCCATGCTGATCTATGACAGCCGACGGGACGAGCTGATCGCGGCCCGGGACCCCATCGGCATCCGCCCCCTCTTTTATGGCTATCTTGCCGACGGCAGCATGGTCTTTGCCAGCGAGGCGAAAAACCTGGTGGGGCTGTGCGACAGGATCGAGCCCTTCCCGCCCGGACACTACTATGCCGGGGGCAGATTCGTCCGCTACGCCGATGTGACGGCGGTGGACGAATATCTGCCGGACGATCTGGATACGGTGTGCAAAAACATCCGGGAAAAGCTGATCTTAGGGGTGGATAAGCGGCTGGACGCGGACGCGCCGTTGGGATTTCTGCTGTCCGGTGGGCTGGATTCCAGCCTGGTCTGCGCCATCTCCGCCCGCATTTTGGGCAAACACATCCGCACCTTTGCCATCGGCATGGACACGGACGCCATCGACCTGAAATACGCCCGCCAGGTGGCGGACTACATCGGCGCGGACCACACGGAGGTATACATGACCCGCCAGCAGGTGCTGGACAGCCTGGAGGTGGTCATCGCCATGCTGGGCACCTGGGACATCACCACCATCCGGGCCAGCATGGGCATGTATCTGTGCTGCAAGGCCATCCACGACCGGTCCGACGTGCGGGTGCTGCTGACCGGGGAGATATCCGACGAGCTGTTCGGCTACAAGTACACCGACTTCGCCCCCTCCCCGGAGGCCTTCCAGGCGGAGGCCAAAAAGCGGGTGGACGAGCTCTATATGTACGACGTGCTCCGGGCGGACCGGTGCATCAGCGCCAACTCCATCGAGGCCCGGGTGCCCTTCGGGGACCTGGAATTCGTCAAATACGTCATGCACATCGACCCCAAGCTGAAGGTGAACTCCTACCACATGGGCAAGTACCTGCTGCGCAGGGCCTTTGAAAAGGACCACATCCTGCCCGAATCCATCCTCTGGCGGCAGAAAGCGGCTTTCTCCGACGCGGTGGGCCACTCCATGGTGGACGATCTGAAAGAATACGCCGAGAGCTGTTACACCGACGCGGAATACGAGCAAAAGCGCCTGGCCTACGACTTCGCCCGGCCCTTCACCAAGGAGAGCCTGCTGTACCGGGAGATATTTGAAAAGTACTACCCCGGCCATGCCGCCATGGTCAAGGACTTCTGGATGCCCAACAAGGACTGGGCCGGCTGCGACGTGAACGATCCCAGCGCCCGGGTGCTGGCAAACTACGGCGCCAGCGGCGAATGACGACTAAAAAGGCCCCGGAACGGTTTCACTCCGTTCCGGGGCCCTGGTTTTCATCTTAGCCGCAATACCATCTGTACGGCGGCGCTTTCGTCGGCCGTCTTTTGGACGAGAAACCGCCAGTCCTTCCCGTCCCGCCAGCGATAGACGGCCAGGGTCTCCCCCTCCCGGCAGGCGTCCGCGTAGGAGACCTCCGCCTCCGCAATATCCATGGCCTCCAGCTCCGCCACGGAAAAGGTGCCCAGAAGCATGCGCACATAGGCCACGTTGTTCATATGCCGGCCCATGTCGATGTCCCGGGAGCCCACGGTATAGGTCATGCACCGGTCTTCCTCCGCCGGCTGGTCCCGGAAGCGGGTGAAAGGCTCCTGGCACACCTTTTCCGGCAGGTGGTCCAGCTCCGTGGGATAGCCGAAGTCGCCGATCTTCATGACCCGGCCCGTATCCGTGTTCTGGCCGATCCACTCCGTCCGGCCCTCCGCCAGGACCGTATCGCCCCGGCTGAGCCGGTAAAACCGGTCGCACTTCACCGCCCCCGGCTTGCCGGGCCAGGTCCGGGCCCGGACCTGCTCCATCAGAGCGGGCCGGTCATAGAGCCGCACCCGGGTCCGCACCGCCACCCAGTAGGCGCGCCGGGCGGCCATGTCCGCGAAGCCCACCCCCAGACGCTGGGCGTGCTCCGACGCCAGGTCCATGCACAGGTCGAATATCCCCGGGATGGAAAGCTTCCCCGCCGGGTCCGCCGCGCTGGACGGGACCAGATAGTCCTTTTCAAAAAAATTCTCCATACCGCACCGCTCCCCTCGCGAAAAAACGCCCTCCCGGTCCGGGAGGGCGGTGATCGTTTTCATCTTGTCTTTCCGTCGTCCCACAGGACGATATCGCCCGCCGCCCTGGTCTTGTTCATGTCGATGAGCCGCTGGTTGGACGAGCCCCGAAACCGCAGGCTGATGTCCTTCAGCCGATCCACGAAGGGGCCGTCCACCAGCACGTCGATCATGCCCAGCATCTCGTCCGTGACCTCGCAGCGGGGGTGGCTCCCCTCCCGCAGCAGGTCCTCATAGAGAAAGCCCGTGAAGGCCCAGACAGTCTTTTGGGGATACGTCTCCCGGACCATGTGCAAAAAGGGCGTCAGGGCCCGCTGGTTCTCCGGCTCGAAAGGGTCCCCGCCCAGCAGGGTCAGGCCATTGATGTACCCGGGAGCCAGCATCTCCAGCAGCTTGTCCTCCGTCTGGGCCGTGAAGGGCTCCCCGTAGGCAAAATCCCAGGTCTCCGGCTGGAAGCAGCCGGGGCAGCGGTTGGTGCAGCCGGACACGAACAGCGTGATCCGCACGCCGATGCCGTTTGCGATATCGCAGTTTTTGATCTGTCCGTAATTCATGGCTTTATGATACTACACGCACGTTTTTTCCGCAACAAAAATGTTCCAAAAGACCGGCCTCCGGCAGGGATACCGGAGGCCGGTCCGACGTTCGCTTACAGGTGCAGGACCCGGTCCTTGATCTCCTGGGTCCGGCCCTGGTTCCAGAACTGGGTGCCGATGTAGCCGCAGGTCCGCCGGGCCACGTTCATCTTGTCCTGGTCGGTGTTGCCGCAGCGGGGGCAGCGCCAGATGAGCTTGCCGTCGTCCTCCACGATCTCGATCTCCCCGTCCCAGCCGCACACCTGGCAGTAGTCGCTCTTGGTGTTCAGCTCGGCGTAGATGATGTTGTCGTAGATGAAGCGCATGACCTGCAGCACCGCCTCCAGGTTGTTCTGCATGTCCGGCACCTCCACATAGCTGATGGCGCCGCCGGGAGACAGGTGCTGGAACTGGGCCTCGAATTTCAGCTTGGTGAACGCGTCGATCTCTTCGGTCACATGCACGTGATAGGAGTTGGTGATATAGCCCTTGTCGGTGATGCCCTCGATGATGCCGAAGCGCTTTTGCAGGCACTTGGCGAATTTATAGGTGGTGCTCTCCAGGGGCGTTCCGTACAGGGAGTAATCGATGTTCTCCGCCTGCTTCCACTCCCGGCACTTGTCGTTCATGCGCTGCATGACGTCCAGGGCAAAGGGCGTGGCGGAGGGGTCCGTGTGGCTCTTGCCGGTCATGTACTTGACGCACTCATACAACCCCGCGTAGCCCAGGGAGATGGTGGAGTAGCCGCCGTACAGGAGCTTGTCGATGGGCTCGCCCTTTTGCAGGCGGGCCAGCGCCCCGTACTGCCACAGGATGGGGGCCGCGTCGGACAGGGTCCCTTTCAGCCGCTCATGGCGGCAGCGCAGGGCCCGGTGGCACAGCTCCAGCCGCTCGTCGAAGATCTTCCAGAACTTCTCCAGGTTGCCCCCGGAGCTCAAAGCCACGTCGGGCAGGTTGATGGTGACCACGCCCTGGTTGAAGCGGCCGTAGTACTTGTGCTTGCCCGGCTCGTAGTTGCCGGCGTTGGCGATGTTGCCCACCCCCGCGTCGGTGAACCGGTCCGGGGTCAGGAAGCTGCGGCAGCCCATGCAGGTGTACACGTCGCCTTTCAGCTCCAGCATCTTCTTCTCGGAGATGTAGTCGGGCACCATCCGCCTGGCGGTGCACTTGGCCGCCAGCTCCGTCAGGTAGTAGTAGGGCGTGCCCTCCTCCACGTTGTCCTCTTCCAGCACATAGATCAGCTTGGGGAACGCGGGGGTCACCCAGATGCCCTGCTCGTTCTTCACGCCCTCGTAGCGCTGCAGCAGCGTCTCTTCGATGATGATGGCAAGGTCCTTCTTCTCCCGCTCGCTCTTGGCCTCGTTCAGATACATGAACACGGTCACGAAAGGCGCCTGGCCGTTGGTGGTCAAAAGCGTGACCACCTGGTACTGGATGGTCTGCACGCCCCGGCGGATCTCTTCCCGGAGGCGCTTTTCCACGATCTCGTCCACCTGCTCGCTGGTGGGGATCACGCCCAGGGTGCTGATCTCGTCCCGGACGACGGCGCGGATCTTCTCCCGGCTGACCTGCACGAAGGGCGCCAGGTGAGCCAGGGAGATGGACTGGCCGCCGTACTGGTTGGAGGCCACCTGGGCCACGATCTGGGTGGCGATATTGCAGGCGGTGGCGAAGCTGTGGGGCCGCTCGATCAGGGTGTCGGTGATGACCGTGCCGTTCTGGAGCATGTCCTCCAGGTTCACCAGGTCGCAGTTATGCATGTGCTGGGCGTAGTAGTCGGTGTCATGGAAGTGGATGATGCCCTCTTCATGGGCCTCCACGATATCCTGGGGCAGCAGAAGGCGCGCGGTGATGTCCCGGCTGACCTCGCCGGCCATATAGTCCCGCTGGGTGGAGTTGACCACCGGGTTTTTGTTGGAGTTCTCCTGCTTGGCCTCTTCGTTGTTGCACTCGATGAGGGTCAGGATCTTGTCGTCGGTGGTGTTGGACTGACGGACCAGGGAGCGGGTATAGCGGTAGGTGATGTACCGCTTGGCCACCTCATAGGCGCCGTGGGCCATGATCTGCTCCTCCACCATGTCCTGGATCTCCTCCACGGAGGGGGACCGCCCCAGCTCCACACAGGCCTTCTCCACCGTATCCGCGATCCGGTGGATCTGGGTGTTGGTCATACGCAGATCCTCGTCCACCACGTTGTTGGCCTTGCTGATGGCCGCGATGATCTTCGTGATGTCGAACGTGACTTCCGAACCGTTCCTCTTTAAAATCTTCATCTCTCGTACCTCTCTCCCGCGTACTTTCCGCCTTTTTCCGCGCCGCGGCGTTCATCTTTGTCACCGTTTTCCGTACCGCCGCGTACTCCCCGCGCAGTGATCTTTCGGTTACATAATCCCGGTAGCCGTAATACTAGCACAACATCTTGTGCCTGTCAATAGTTTTCGTTTCAATATTTTGTAAGCATCAAAAAACCCGCAAAGCCTTGAAAATACTGGGGTTCACGTTACTTTTTGTAATTTTTTGTAGTGACCAGCACAAAAATTTTTACGAAAATTTTGTCGGCCCCGGTCCCCTTTTCACTAAATCTGGTGGGTGCGCCTGCCTATCATACCCAGATATGGGCCGCAGCAACATTGCATACAGTGCTTGAATGATTGCAAAAATTGCTGTATACTGTATAATAGTCTATAAGAGCGGAAAGGGGGCGTCCGCGGTGAACAGCAGCTACAGCCGGGAGGGGTATCTGACCGAGAACTACCATGTCTTTCACCTGCGGGACACGGCGGGTCAGGAGCGGGATTTCCACTTCCACGACTTTGATAAAATCGTGATCCTCCTGTCAGGCCGGGTGGACTACCTGGTGGAACGGCGGGCCTTTGCCCTGCGGCCCTGGGACATCCTGCTGATCGGCCACCACGTGATCCACAAGGCTCTCATCGACCAGACGGTCCCCTACGAGCGGGTGATCATCTATCTGGACAGAAAATTCGTGGAGCGGGCCATGCCGGAGGCGGGGCTCATGGAGTGCTTTGAGCGGGCGGACAAGCAGGACCGGTATCTGCTGACCCCGGACGAGACAGAGCGGCAGGCCATCCAGGGGCTGCTGTCCGCCATGGACGACGAGGCGGCCGGTGACCGTTTCGGGGCCCAGGCCTTCCGGGACACGCTGCTGATGCAGCTTCTCATCATCATCGGCCGCGTCTCCCTGCGGGGAGGCGGCGACGAGGAACTGGCCTCTCCCCAGTATGACCCCAAGATCGTCCAGACCCTGTCCTATATCAACGAGAACCTGACCCGGCCTCTCACCGTGGAGGAGCTGGCGGAGCGGGTGTATCTGAGCAAATACCACTTCATGCGGCTTTTCAAGGCCCAGACGGGCAGTTCCGTCCACGCCTATGTGCGTCAGCGGCGGCTTTTGTACGCCGCCCAGCTGATCCGCACCGGGGTCAGCGCCAGCAAGGCCGCCGCCGACAGCGGCTTTGAGGAATACTCCACCTTTTTCCGGGCCTTTCGGGAGTGCTTCGGGGTCAGTCCCGGGCAGCTGAAGTGAAAACGGGAAAAAGATGAAAAATGTAGGTTAGTCAATGATGTGTAACAGAAAGAGGGAAGTCGAGAAGTGCCTGTTTAGGGGAGATCCAGTTGAG